>SDWN01000578.1 GCA_004195305.1 Neptunomonas sp.
GCCCATATTGATATCGATGATTTGAGCGCCGTTCTCGACGTTCAGGCGCGCTGCCTCGGCGAGCATCTCAGGGTCGCCACCAGCGATCTGGATAATACGCGGGTCGGGTTCGCCGCTGTGGTTGAGGCGCTGGCGTGATTTTCGACTGTTCCAGAGGCGTTTGTCGGCGGTGATCATCTCTGAGGGGGTCAATCCGGCGCCGTGCTGGCGGCACAAATGCCGAAACGGCTGGTCTGTTACGCCTGCCATCGGTGCAAGTACCACTTGGCTATCAATGCTGTAGGGGCCAATGTTGAACACAGATCACTCGTTTTGATAATGACTAGGGGTTAAAACATTTCAGCCGGCAACAGTAAAGCGTCATCGATCTTAATAAGATCAATCGTAAAGTCTGTGCCCGGAAAGGAGCCTAATGATACCCGCAGAAGCCTGCTTGGGGGAAGAGGCGTTGGTTATTTGTTGTTCAAAAAGGTGTTTTTAGCCCGCAAAAACTGAAGCTGATAGTTGGGTGCCGAGGCGTTGCTATTAAGCAGATCCAGATGGGCCTGGACCGGACTGTTGCTGGGCATCAGGTCCTCAGGGCTAATGTCGCCACCGAGGTACTCGTGAGGCTCAAAGGACCGTACTGAGTGCAGGCTGTTATCAAGACCGGAGAAACTGAGTTGCAGCGCGGGAAATGGTTGATCAAAGGGGGCTTGATTGATCAGTATCAGGTCCATTGTCACGGCATTGGCGTACTGCTTGTGTTGGCGGATTAGCAGCTTTTGGCTGCGGATGCTGGACAGGTCCATGCGGGGTGGCAGGCGACAGTTGAGGTGCTGGCAGGCGAAGGCATAAATCGGCGCCAGGAGAGGCTGATGCGATAGCTGGTTACGCTCGAACCATAGCAGCTGAAATCCCGCACCTGACAGCGCCAGCAGAATAAGCAGGCTCCAGGCAGCTCGCGAGCGGTTGCTGTTACGGCGCAAGGGTGAGAGCACCAGTGCCTCACGCGGAATGGCATTGCTGGGCAACGTGACTGCGGTCACGGCGCGGCTCTCCAGGTGCTGGGTTGCGACAAAGGTCAGCTGGCAGTTACTGCAGCGCACCTGCCCAGCCGCCGCGCGCAGTTGGTCAAAGTTGACTTCAAACCGGGTACGGCATGTCGGGCACTGGGTAATGAGCTGCTGGCGCATAGATTTGTTTCCAGTGTTAGCGGCGCACGCCGGTCAGGCGCACCCACTCATCGCTCAGTACCGGAGCGTCTAGTTCAAACCAGGGCTGGTAGGCCTCGATAAGTTGTTCGGTCTGCGTGGCCAGCACTCCTGAGAGCGCCAGCTTAGCGCCGGGCTTGAGCAGTGCCTGCAGCGTCGGTGCTAATTCAACCAAGGGGCCAGCGAGAATGTTGGCCAGCAGCAGGTCGACGCGAAGCTGTGGATGTTGCTGTGGCAGTTGGGGCGGATAGTAAAGCTCGATCCGGCTGCTGTCTATCTGGTTGCGCTGGGCGTTATCGCGGCTGGCTTGTAGTGCCTGCGGGTCGATATCAATGCCGATCATATGGGAGGCGCCCAGGAGCAACGCGGCGATACCGAGGATGCCGGAGCCGCAGCCGTAGTCGATCAGGGTCGTACCTGCAAGGTCTTGCTGCTCCAGCCATTCCAGGCAGAGTGCGGTGGTGGGATGGGTGCCGGTGCCGAATGCTAGGCCGGGGTCCAGCATCAGGTTGGTGGCGCTGGGATCGGGAACGGGTTTGGAGCTGGGGCAGACCCAGAGCCGCTGGCCAAACTGCATCGGGTGGTAGTTGTCCATCCACTCACGCTCCCAATCCTTATCTTCGACCAGTTCGGTCTTGTAGGCTGGCAGAGGGCTGTCTGGTGCTATCCGTTGATGGCCGAGCTTGACCTGTGTTAGCACCTGATTCATGTCGGTCTCGGCGTCGAACAGGCCGATGATACGGGTGCGATCCCAGAGAGGTGTGGTGCCGCGCTCGGGTTCAAACAGCGGCTGGTCGGCTGCGTCTTCCAATGTCACTGCGCAGGCACCCGCTTGCAGCAGGAGGTCTTCGTAGTGTTCGGTTAGCAGGGGCGGGGTTTCAAGTTTGAACTGGAGCCAGGGCATGAGAATCTCTTGAGGTGGAGAGGGTTTGTTTAACCCGGAGGTTGTCCAGGAGGCTGGCAATCGGCAACAGCTCTTGCGTTGCTCTACCTCCTGCTTTCATGCCGCGGTGCGAAGCCCCGGCTAGAGAGGGGCCTGATTTTACGCTCACTTTTGGCCAATAGAGCTACTATTTACAAACTGCGTCCCTGCAGCTTGCCCTACGGGCAGCTTTGCTGTGTAAATCGGCTGTCCTGCCGATTAATCTTCGCAAATGAGCGATAAATCAGACTCAAAATATAGCCCACTCGCGACGATCGCTATTCTCGATCAGCCTCCTGGCCGCAGTGGTGCTGTTTTTGCGCATCTATGCGACCGTCACAGAGTGCGCAAGTATTGAAAATGCAGGCGCATTTTTCGGCCTATCTGTCCTCTGCAGTTAACCCTCCATGCGGCAGGGTTCGACGTGGGAGGAGGCTCCTAGCAGGTTGTTGAAAATCTACCTGTGTTGCTGATACGTCGTTTTTGCCTAGTCTCAGCAGCCTGCTAGGGTGCTTATAGACCGAGCTTCTTCTCCAGGTAGTGGATATTGACCCCGCCTTTCTGGAAATTTGTATCTCGCGTAATCTCCTGTTGCAGCGGGATGTTGGTCTTGATCCCTTCGATCAGTGTTTCATCCAGGGCGTTACGCATACGGACCAGGGAGGTAGCCCGGTCTTCGCCATGGGTGATCAGCTTGGCGATCAACGAATCATAGTACGGTGGCACGGTGTAGCCGCTGTAGAGGTGCGAATCGACCCGTACCCCCAGGCCGCCGGGAGCGTGGAAGTGGCTAACGAGACCCGGGCAGGGTAGAAAGGTCTTGGGGTCTTCGGCATTAATTCGGCACTCGAAGGCGTGGCCGTTGAGTTTGACATCTTCCTGCTTGATCGTCAGAGGCATGCCGCTGGCGATCTTTAGCTGCTCCTTGACGATATCGATCCCGGTAACCATCTCGGTGACCGGGTGTTCAACCTGCACCCGGGTATTCATCTCGATAAAGTAGAAACCGCCGTTTTCGTAAAGAAATTCGAACGTACCTGCGCCGCGGTAGTTGATCTTGATGCAGGCATCGACGCAGCTTTTGAGTACAGCGGCACGTGCGGTCGCGTCGATAAACGGAGCCGGAGCCTCTTCAACCACTTTCTGGTGGCGACGTTGCATCGAGCAGTCGCGATCATACAGATGGATCGCGTTACCCTGGCCGTCGGCCAGCACTTGAACCTCTACATGGCGCGGGTTCTCCAGGAACTTTTCCATGTACACGGTATCGTCACCAAAGGCGCCTTTGGCTTCGGCCTGGGTGATGTGGATTGAGTTGATCAGTGCGGCTTCGGTGTGCACTACGCGCATGCCGCGACCGCCCCCGCCGGAGGCCGCCTTGATGATCACCGGGTAGCCGATGCGCTGGGCAATTTTAGCGGTGCGCTCGTGGTTTTCGTCCAGAGGGCCGTCAGAGCCGGGTACGGTAGGGACGCCCGCTTCTATCATCGCCCTGATGGCGGAAACTTTGTCACCCATCAGGCGGATAGTGTCAGCCTTGGGGCCGATAAACACAAAGCCACTGTTTTCTACCTGCTCGGCGAAGCCTGCGTTTTCAGCCAGAAAGCCGTAACCGGGGTGGATGCCCACGGCATCGGTGACCTCACCGGCGCTGATCAGGCTGGGGATGTTTAGGTAGCTCTCGGTCGATGGGTTGGGCCCGATACAGACCGCTTCGTCGGCCATGCGTACGTGCATCAGGTTGCGGTCGACCACTGAGTGTACGGCGACGGTTTTGATGCCCAGCTCGCGACAGGCGCGCAAAATACGCAGCGCGATCTCGCCTCGGTTGGCAATAATGACTTTGTCCAGCATAAGGTGGTGCCCTTTAGTCGGTGACTCGATTACCCGATAGTGACTAGCGGCTGGTCGTATTCGACCGGTTGGCCGTTTTCTACCAGGATCGCGGTAATGGTGCCGGACTTGTCGGCTTCAATCTGGTTCATCATCTTCATCGCTTCAATGATGCAGATTACATCACCTACGTTTACCTTCTGGCCCACTTCAACAAAGGAGGCTGAGCTGGGGGTTGCTGAGCGGTAGAAGGAACCGACCATGGGCGACTTGACTACGTGCCCGGTGAGCTCAGGCTTGGCAGCCGTTAGTTCGGCGGCTGCAGGGGCAGTCGCGGGTGCCTGAGGTGCGTAGTTTTGTGGCGCGTAGCCTTGTGGCGGATAGGCCATTGGCATCGGCGCGTAGGTGGGTTGTGCACTGGGGGCGCGGCTGATACGTACCGATTCTTCGCCCTCTTTGATTTCGATTTCGTTGATGTCTGACTCTTCGAGCAGTTCGATCAGCTTTTTAACTTTACGGATATCCATAGTGTGTCTCTGTACTTGGCTGTTGTATGGGGCGTTTAATTATCAGTGTTTGTCTGCAGGTGGCGAATTGCTGCCTGCAATGCAAGCTCGTAGCCCTGTGCGCCCAATCCACAGATGACCCCTAGTGCCAGGTCGGAAAAGTAGGAGCGGTGTCTGAATGGCTCGCGCTGATGCACGTTGGACAGGTGGATTTCTATAAACGGGATTGCCACTCCGGCCAGGGCATCACGAATGGCGATGCTGGTATGGGTGAAGGCGGCAGGGTTGATCAGAATAAAGTTGACCTGCTCGTCGCGGGCGCGATGGATGCGGTCGATTAATTCGTGTTCGGCGTTACTCTGAAATGTGCTGAGGCGCACTCCCTGCTCAATCGCCTGCTGCTGCAGGCCCAGGGTGATGTCGGCTAAAGAGATTACGCCGTAGGTGTCTGGTTCGCGGGTGCCCAGCAGGTTCAGGTTGGGGCCGTTGAGTACCAGGATGTTCGCCATTAGGGTGCCTCAGAGCGCGTCAGGATGCGCAGAAAGTCGTAGTTTGCCGCAATCGCAGCATGCTGTCTAGACCTATGTTTTTTTTCTGTAGTTCATGCTATTTAGCCCCATTTTGACCGGCTTTTTATCGGTTTTGTTGTGGGTGATGATAGTTTAAGGTGGCATGCTATGATGCTTAGCGGTAACTATAGAGGTAATTGGGCGATGCGGTGGGGCGGATTTTGGTTACTAGTGCTTCTGCTGTCAGGGTGCGCGGGTGATCCTGTTAAGGTTGCTGAGCCTCCGTCTCAGTCTGAGTCTCTCCGGCCAGAGCCTGCCGTCGACGTTATTCCTGCCGTCTCCAGCAGCCTCGCCAGGCAGGAATTGGTTCAGGCTGAGCGGGAGCGGATCGGGCTTATACTGGCGCTTCTGGACCAGGCTGACCAGGCCATTAATGCCAAACGCCTGACCCTGCCAAAGGGTCATAATGCCATGGGATATTACCGCCGCGTCCTGGTACTGAAACCGGGATATGAAGAGGCGCTGTTAGGGTTGGAGGCGCTCGTTGATCGCTATATCGAATGGAGCGATGCTGAGCTGCGCCAAGGGCGCCTGGCGTTGGCTCGGCGTTATCTGCAGCGCGCGCGCCAGGTTGATCCGGCATCAGCAAAGATCGCGCAGGCCGCCGCGCGCTTAATGCGTTCGGATGGGGCGCGGCAAGTGAGAGCCATTGCTCGCTACACCCGGCTGGATAGGCGTCAGCTGCGGCTTAAGAGTCCAGATC
>SDWN01000583.1 GCA_004195305.1 Neptunomonas sp.
GAGTGCCACCCGCAGGGTCACGAACCGCGCCATGACAATGCCGAGCACCACCGTATTCAGTTGCAGGTGCTACAGTCGCTGATCGATCAGGGGCTGCGTCCTGTCGTCGGTTTCGAGTTTTTTGATACCGCCCAGAGCGGGTATCTGATGCAGTATGCCACCGGTAGAGCCTCCCTGATGCAGCTGGGGCACAGGTCTGGAAATCCGCTTAGCCCCGAGCAGTACTTGCGCAAGCAGCTGGGCTGGGCTGAACGCTCCGATACCGATTGGGGCTACTATTTTGCGCTGATCGAGTTAGCGAAGACGCATAAGTTGAGCCTGTTTGGTGCTGATCTTCCGGCCCCGCTTAAGTTGCGTCTGAGTCGTGCTGATCTGGATGGGCTAACTGCGGTCGAGCAGCAGCAGCTGAGCTTGATGCCGCTGGTTGATGATGATTATAAAAGTTTCATGTACGCACGCTTTCGGGCAGGGCATTGCGGTTGGGGCATGGAGCCGCTGCTGACCCGCTTGTACCGTACCTGGCAGGAGCGCAATTACCGTATGGCCAGTTCAGTGGTGGCGATGAGTAACGCAGAGCGGCAGGGACCGGTGGTGATGATCCTTGGAGGCGGGCATACCGAGCATAATTGGGCCGTCGTGGCTCAGGTGGAGCAGCAGCAACCGCAGTTAAAACAGCTCAACATCGGTCTCCAGGAGATCTACATAGAGGAGACTCCTCTGGAGGGTTATCTTTTTGCTGATAGCGAGCAGTGGCGCAGTGCAGGCCCGCGTTATGATCTGTTCTGGTTCACCCAGCGGCAGGACTATCTGGACCCCTGTGCCACATTAAACAAGCCCCCCGCAAAATAAAACGACCTACAGGGACGTAGGAAGTGCCGTTAATGCAGGAGCTATTCCCGGCCGACCTACAGGGACGTAGGGAGTGCCGTTAATGCAGGAGCTATTTCCGGCCGACCTACAGGGATATGGTCGGGTTTTAACCCGATGCCAGGGGCTCGTTTCCAGCGGGAGTCAGGTTTTGACTCGGAACCTATGCGGTGAGTTCACCGCATAGGTTCAACTGCATCTGTTGCCGCACCCAATCGCTGCTTTTCTCAAGTGCAAGCAGGTGCTGCAGTTTGCTGAAGGCCGCCTCCAGGGTCATGTCGAATCCGCTGATAACGCCCGTCTGTGCCAGCGCCGAACCGGTCGCGTAGCTGCTCAGATCAACCCGCCCCTGCAGACATTGGGACAGGTTGATGATCACTTTGCCCTGCTTGTTGGCCTGCTCCAGGGTCTTCAGAAATTGCGGGTCCCGGTCCGGAGCGTTGCCGACGCCGTAGGATTGCAGGATCAGGCCGTCGATGGGTGATTTCAACAGGTGCTGTAGAAAGTCGGTGTCGATACCGGGAAACAGGCGTAGCGGCACAATTCGGTGCTGACCATATTGCGGGAGTTCAAACCGGGGTGAGGCTGCTGCAGGGCGGGTGACCTCGTGCTTGATTTCGATATGGATGCCTACCTGCCCCAGCCAGGGGTAGTTGGGGCTGTCAAAGGCGTCAAAGCCAGTGGCTTTAACCTTGGTGGAGCGATTGCCGCGTAGCAGGCGACCGTTGAAATAGAGGCAGACTTCTGCAATCGGGTAGTGACGGGCCAGTACCAGCGCGGTGATCAGATTGTCCTGGGCATCGTTACGCAGTTCGCTTAATGGGATCTGCGAGCCGGTGACGATCACAGGCTTAGTCAGGTCCCGGAGCATAAATGACAGTGCGGAGCTGGTGTAGGCCAGAGTGTCGGTGCCGTGGAGAATAATAAAGCCGTCGTAGCGGTCGTAATTATCCCTGATTCGTTGAGCGATGCTATGCCAGTCCAGAGGGGTGGCGTTGGTGCTGTCAATCAGCAGATCGAGTTCTTCGAGCACATAATCGGGCATGTTGGCCGATAGGTGTATCGGCATCTTCTGGGCGATCAGCTCGGCCAGCCCCGGCATCGGCACATAGCCCTGAGGCGATCGCTGCATGCCGATGGTGCCGCCGGTGTAAAGAATATAGATGCGATGCTGCATAAGGTCTCAATTGCCGAATAAAGAGTCGCCGGTGTTGGCGGGTTAAACATTGCTCAAATAGCCGCTCAAGCAGCCAGGGTGTCTAGTTGATACGGTGTGGCGCTAGCCGATTCTATGTTAGCACTCCTAGAGGCCCATAATTGCCGGTTTCCGTACTTCATCCCAATATACCCTGCGTAGCCTCAGCCATTTTTTGGTGTTGAGGAATGCGAGACTTTTCCTCCTCACCGCAACTGATCGATAATCGCCCGTCGGTATTAACAGCGGCAGTAATGAAGCCGGTTTCTGGCGGTAGAGATTAGGTCTTGTTGATTGAAACGTAAGCGATTTTAGTTCTATACTAAAGGTGTTAACATTTCTCATTATGCACATTCTTTTCGTAGATTTAGTATTAACAACAAGAATATAGCGCTGATGATTCAACCAAGGTTTGGCCTGCTTGAACTGGTGGGTAAAATTTCACTCTGGTTTAGCCTGGTGTCGACGATTGGCCTACTAGCCATCGTCTGGATCGCCGGTAATGGCAACGATAACTATACCGATCAAATTCAAACGCTAGCCGTCACGCGCAGAAATCTTCCCTTTGTCATGTTATCGGGTGGCTTGCTGCTGGCAATCGGCACGGGCATCACCACCTGGCTTATCACCCTCTACAGCTCCTTTAGAGTAGCGGGCCCGCTGTACCGTTTCTGCAGGAATCTGGAGGCGGGGGTACTGCAGGGTGAGGTGTCCCGGGTTCCGATTCGAGAGACCGATCAGTTGCAGGCTGAAAGCCAGTTATTGCAGGATACCGTGTCTGTGCTGTACCAGCACTACGAAGCTCTTGATCAGGCCGCCGAGCAGCTCCTGGATGAATTAGACCGCGACTATCTACGTGGCTTAGACAATGTGGATCCAGAGTCAGGCGCCGCTGTAGAGGTGGCGATAAAGCACTTACAGCAGACCGAACAGCTGGCCCGCTATGAGTAGTCGGCCTGGGTCCCGGGGCTGCAATGCACGTCAGCCAGAGGTGGTGGTGCCCAACAAGGATCAAATTTATGTCTTCAATGTCACGACCTCAGAACCCCGAGCCGCATCACGAGCGACTGCGTAAACGGTTGCTGATTGATAAGCATATGCAAGGTAGGTTGTTGGTTGCACTGGTGTTGCTGGAGACCAGCATGCTAGTGGCTGCGATGTTCTATCTGTATCAGCGTTTTAGCACCATCGTCGATGCCAACCTGTTTACCATTCACCGCAGCGCCCAGGTCTCGCTGTTGCCAGAGTTTTTACAGCAGATGGGCTGGGTCGTATTGGTGATGAGTATTGTTAATACCCTGGCCCTACTTGTCGCGCATGCGCTCTGGACAGGACTGCTCAATCAGGTGCTTCAATCCTTTCGAAAGCACTTGCAACGTATTGCGACGCTTGATCTGCGTCCGCTTGAAGAGTCCGAAAAAACAGCGCACGAGGTGCTTGATGGGCTGGAGTTGTGGCGTGCACAGGAGCAGCTCAGGCTGCAGCAGATAAGTTTGCAGGTCGATTCGATCGTTACTCAAGTAGAGCCTGGAGAGCGTCAGGTGCTGCTTCGTTCGCAGTTACTTAGCTTGCGTCGATTACTCAAGCTGACTCATCTTCGTAAATGAACGAAAAATCAGACTCAAAATGAAGCTCTCTCGCTACGATCGCTAATCTTGGTCAGCCTCCTAGGTTTTTTTCTGGCTTTTTGCGTTCTTGATTAATAGACTTGCTCTCTATTGTTGATTCTCTGGTTTTATTCTCTAGTTTGATTTTTTTGTTGGCCATGAGGCCGATATTAAAGGTGATGGGTGCTGTAGTGAGGAAAGTCAGAAAGCTCGACCGTATTGATCGTAATATTCTGCGTCAGTTGCAGGGTAATGGCCGTATGTCCTATGTGGATCTGGCGACGGAGGTGGGGCTGAGTACGACGCCCTGTCTGGAGCGGGTCCGGAGGCTGGAGAAAGACGGCGTTATCAAGGGTTATGCCGCGATACTCGACCCGCACTGTCTCGAAGCTGGTTTGCTGGTGTTTGTCGAGATTAGTTTGACCTATCGTTCTGCTACCGTGTTTGAAGACTTTAAGCGTGAAGTGTTGAAGATTTCTCAGGTGATGGAGTGTCATCTGGTTTCCGGAGAGTTTGATTACCTGATCAAAGCGCGTATCAGTGAGATGTCGGCCTACCGTGAGCTACTGGGCGAACTGCTGATTACACTGCCGAATGTCGATAAGTCACGCAGCTATATCGTGATGGAGGAGGTCAAAGAGACTGCGTCGATTCGGGTGCCGGAACTGAAATCCGGGGAGTAGCAGCAACGCAGGGCTGCTGTAACAGACTCTCTGCGCGCGCGTCTAGATCCTGAACCCAGTGGGGAACAGGAGGTGATGATGTTGAAGATGGCAGCGCAACGGGCGGCAGCCAGGGGCTGGCTATCGGGGCTGTTACAGGGGCTGTGGTTGGTGCTGCTGTTGCTGTTGAGCGCGCAGAGTTTCGCTCAGAGTTACAACGGCTTTGATCTTGAAGGTAGCACCCTGCCGGTTGCTAAAATATTTCAAGGCGGACCTCCCCGAGATGGCATTCCCTCTATCGACCAACCCAAATTTGTCTCCGCAGATGAGGATACCCTGTTAGAGCCCCATAGCTTGGTAGTGGGGGTCGAACTCAATGGCGAGAGTCGGGCTTATCCCGTCGCTATTCTCAATTGGCACGAGCTGGTTAATGACCGTATCGGGTCGCAAGCGGTGGTGATCTCTTACTGCCCGCTCTGCGGTACCGCGCTGGTGTTTAATGCCATTGTGCAGGGTCAGACACTGCAGTTCGGGGTTTCCGGGCTGCTTTATAACAGTGACCTGCTGCTGTATGACCGGCAGCAGCAATCGTTGTGGTCGCAAATTACCGGAGAGGCGATCAGCGGGCCGTTCATCGGCCAGCGCTTGCAGTTGTTACCTGCGGTCCTGACCAGCTGGCAGCGCTGGCGATCCGAACACCCAGATACGCGACTGCTCTCCACTGATACCGGATATTCCCGTGATTATCAGCGCAGCCCCTATGGTGATTATGACAACAGTGAGCGGTTGTACTTTCCTGTTGAGTTCTTGAGTCGCCGTTTCCACCCCAAGGAAAGGGTGCTGGGTGTTGAAGTGGATGGTGTCTTTAAGGCCTACCCGTTTGCGGAGCTGGCCAAGCGCAAGGAGCAGACTCAGCTGTTAGATCGCGTGGCTGGAAGATTGCTGCGGGTTGAGTATGATCTGCCTAGCCGATCGGGCAGGGTCTTTGAGCAGACTGGTGATGAGTTGCCGGTGATCAACAGCTTCTGGTTTGCCTGGTATGGTTTTCATCCACAAACGGAGGTTTTTACTTTTAAGCATTAAGTTGTTGGTAAGATGGGCGATATGCTGACGTATAGGCCGAGCAGGTGACGCTAAAGTTGAAAGGAAGGTGTGTTTGAAAAAAAATGATGGGGCGATGTTGTGGTGCTGGGGCGCGGGTGTGGCGATAGTTGGCGCGCTGATCGCGGCCTTGTCGGTCCGGGGTGGTCTGAATATTTTGACCCAGACCTCGGCAGAGATTAACTCGATAGCGGCTCTACTCGATAGTCCCCGCGGTCTGCGGAGTCTGCTGATCTCTTTTTCCAATCAATGCGGTCAGGCCCAGGAGAGCTGGCTGGGC
>SDWN01000587.1 GCA_004195305.1 Neptunomonas sp.
CGATGGTGTCGCCCAACGAGACCTCATAGCAGCCCATTTGATACAGGGTGTTGGCGACTTCGGCAACCTTCTCCGGGGCGATATCGCCTTCGTAGGGGCAGCCCAGTACTGTAGATACATAGCCGCGCACCCGGATGTTCTCGGCCTGGGCGCGCTGCATCACCGCCTCGAAGCGGCGCAGACTTTCGGCCACCGAGCAGTTTATGTTTTTCTGTGAGAAGCTCTCCGAGGCTGCGCCGAACACCGCTACCTCTTTGACTCCTGCCTCGATGGCACTTTCCAGTCCCTTCAGGTTTGGGGTCAGCGCGGCGTAGGTGACACCGGTTTGTGGCTGAATCCCGGTCATCACCGCCAGGGCATCCCCCATCTGCGGTACCCATTTGGGGGAGACAAAGCTGGCTGCTTCGATATAGCTGACGCCAGCCTGTTCCAGGCGCCGGATCAACTCCAGTTTAACGGCAGTGGCGACGACATCACCCGGCTCGTTCTGAAGTCCATCCCGGGCACCCACCTCAACGATGCGGACCTGCGTGGGTAACAGCGAAGGGAGGACCATTATTCGGCCTCCGGGGCTGCGGACGTAGCATCTTCAGCCAGGGGTTCGAGTGCCAGCAATTCGACGCCATCACCCACCTGATCGCCGGGCTTGAAGAACTGTTCGCTGACAGTACCGGCGAAGGGGGCGCGAATGGTCTGCTCCATCTTCATCGCTTCGATCACGATCAGCCCTTCTCCTTCTTCGACCTGGCTACCGGCCGCTTTGAGTATCGCCACCACGGTTCCGGTCATCGGCGCCTTCAGAGACCCCTGCTGACCACTGTCGGCGGCATCGTGAATCTCGACCTGGCGCTGACATTCAAACTGCAGGCTATCGTGGAACAGGGTGATGGCATCGTCCTGTTGAAACACCGCCACAGCGAACTGGTGGCCATTGAGGGTGGCGTTGAGCTGGTCGTTGTTGAGCACCCCCTTAACCTGGAACTCAACTCCGTCGACGTTGATCAGATAGTCGCTATCGCGCTCCAGTACGGTCACTTTGTGGGTGTTGTCTGCATGGATGAGTGCATAGGGGTGGGCGTAGTTGTGATTCAGGCGCCAGCTATTGAGGCGATTGAACGGCGAACTGGGGTCGCTGGGGTTCACTGCCTGCGCCTTACGCGCCAGGGTCAGATAGCAGGCGCTCAAAGCGATATAGCGGTTCTCGTCGATCTCGGTCTTGGTGAACAGCTGGTCGTGATGGCGCTCGATAAAACCGGTATCGACATCAAAGCTTTTGAAGCTCTCGCTACCCGCCAGTTTTGCCAGGAATCCAAGGTTGGTTTTGACACCGCAGATACGGTAATCCTCCAGCGCCTGCTGCATCCGGCGTAACGCCAGGTCACGGTCCTCGTCCCAGACAATGAGTTTGGCGATCATGGGGTCGTAGAAATGACTGATCAGATCTCCTTCGATAACGCCGGTATCGACCCGTACATAGCGACTTTCGGCGGGTGTGCGCAGGTAGTTAAGGCGTCCCGTAGCGGGCATGAAATCGGCATCGGGGTCTTCTGCGTAGACGCGAACCTCTAGCGAGTGGCCACGCAGGATCACATCGGCTTGCGTCAGTGGTAGCTGCTGGCCTGCCGCGATACGCAGCTGCCACTCGACCAGATCCTGGCGGGTGACCAGTTCTGTGACCGGGTGCTCGACCTGTAGCCGGGTGTTCATCTCCATAAAGTAGAAGCTGCCATCCTCGTCGTAGAGGAATTCAACCGTACCGGCACCAACATACTCAATGGCCTGGGCGGCCTGCACCGCCGCTTCACCCATCGCCTGGCGAATGTCAGCGGGGATGTTCGGCGCCGGGGCTTCTTCGATCACTTTCTGATGGCGACGCTGTACCGAGCAGTCGCGATCACCCAAGTACACACCGTTGCCATGCCGGTCGCAGAATACCTGGATCTCGACATGACGTGGTTTGGTTAGGTATTTCTCGACCAGCATGTCGCCATTGTTGAAGCTGCTTTCACCTTCACGCTTGGCGGCATCGAAGGCTTCGTCGAATTCCGCTTCTTTCCAGACCACGCGCATCCCTTTACCGCCGCCACCGGCAACGGCCTTGAGCAGTACCGGGTAGCCACAACGACCGGCCTCTGCTTTGATCAGCTCACGGTCCTGGTTTTCACCGTGATAACCGGGGACCAGCGGTACATTAGCGCGCTCCATGATGGTCTTGGCTGCGCTCTTAGAGCCCATCGATTCGATCGCTCCGATGGGTGGGCCGATGAAGACCAGACCGTTATCGGCCAGTGACTGGGCGAATTCGGCATTCTCGGACAGAAAGCCATAGCCCGGATGAACTGCCTGAGTACCGGTGAGTTTGGCCGCTTCGATAATTTTGTCGATGCGCAGGTAGCTTTCACGGCTCGGCGCCGGTCCTAGCAATACCGCCTCATCGGCCAGCGCCACATGGCGGGCGTTACGGTCCGCCTCGGAATAGACCGCCACGCATTTAACCCCCATCTGATGAGCGGTCTGGATGATCCGGCAGGCGATCTCGCCACGGTTAGCGATCAGAATTTTATTAAACATGGTCATTGTCCTTATTCCTGAATCCAGTTGGGTTTGCGCTTTTCGAGGAAGGCGCTGAGTCCCTCCTGGCCCTCGGTGCTGACCCGGATGTCGGCGATACGGCTGGCCGTGTCTTCGATCACGTCGGCGCTGATCGGCTTGCTGCTGACCGCATAGATTAGTTCCTTGGCGGCCTTGAGGGCGCAGGGACTGTTGTTGAGCAGTTTGGTAACCAGGGTGTCCTTGGCTGCATCCAGCTGCTCGACCGTCTCGACCAGCTCATGTACCAGCCCCCAGGCCTGCGCCTGGGTGGCGCTGAAGGCCTCGGCGGTGAGGAAGTAGCGACGCGACTGGCGTTCGCCGATAGCCCGAACCACATAGGGGCTGATAACCGCCGGTACAAGTCCGATGCGTACCTCGCTGAGGCAGAACTGACTGGCTTGGGTCGCAACCACTAGATCGCAGCAGGCGGCCAGACCGACGGCGCCGCCGTAAGCTGCGCCCTGCACCAGGGCAATCGTGGGCTTGGGCAGGTCGTTAAGGCATTGCATCAGTCGGCCTAAGCCGCGCGCATCGACCAGGTTTTCCTGATAACTATTGGTCGCCATGCGGCGCATCCAGTTCAGGTCGGCGCCAGCGGAGAAGTTCTTGCCCTCCGAGCGCAGTACCAGCACCCGCACGGCGGGGTCCTCTGCAATGGCTTCCAGGTGTTGGATCAGGCTGTTGATTACGTTATCGTCAAAGGCGTTATGGACGTCAGGGCGATTCAGCGTTAGCGTGGCGATGCCGCGGCTGTCGGTGTCGAGTAGAACCTGTGGGTTGCTCATAAGTATCTCCCCTTTACATCCGGAACACGCCGAAACGTGTCTCTTCGATCGGTTTATTCAGTGCTGCTGCCAGTCCCATGCCGACCACGTCGCGGGTCTGGGCCGGGTCGATAACGCCGTCATCCCAGAGCCGGGCGCTAGCGTAGTAGGGGTGGCCCTGGTGTTCATACATATCCAAGATCGGTTTTTTGTAGGCCGCTTCTTCCTCAGCGCTCCAGGCTTCGTTAGTGCGATCCTTGGCATCACGGGTAACCTGAGCCATAACGCCAGCGGCCTGCTCACCACCCATCACCGAAATTCGCGCGTTAGGCCACATCCACAGGAAGTTAGGATCGAAGGCGCGTCCGCACATACCGTAGTTACCGGCACCGAAGCTGCCGCCGATGATGACCGTCAGTTTAGGGACGTTGGCACAGGAGACCGCAGTAACCATTTTGGCACCATGCTTGGCGATGCCTTCGGCTTCGTACTTGCTGCCCACCATAAAGCCGGTGACGTTTTGCAGGAACAGCAATGGGATCTTGCGCTGGCAGCACAGCTCGATGAAGTGCGCACCTTTCTGAGCCGCCTCGGAGAACAGGACCCCGTTGTTGGCAATGATACCGACCGGGTAGCCATGAATACGGGCGAAACCGGTGACCAATGTGGTGCCGTAGAGCTTCTTGAATTCGTCAAAATCCGAACCGTCGACGATGCGGGCGATCACTTCGCGAACATCGTAGGGCTTTCTCAGGTCGGTGCCGACCACGCCATAGAGCTCTTCAGCGCCGAACAGGGGCGGCAGCGAGGGTCGAATATCCATTCCGATCTGCTTCACCCGGTTAAGTCGGGAAACTGAGGAGCGGGCGATTTCCAGTGCGTGCTTGTCGTTTTGGGCGTAGTGGTCGGCTACCCCGGAGATTTTGCAGTGAATATCGGCGCCGCCCAGGTCTTCGGCGGAGACAACTTCGCCGGTAGCCGCCTTAACCAAGGGCGGGCCAGCCAGGAAGATCGTGCCCTGGTTGCGAACAATGATGGATTCGTCGGCCATTGCGGGCATGTAGGCACCGCCAGCTGTGCACAGGCCCAGCACTACGGCGATCTGGGGGATCCCTTTGGCAGACATGCGTGCCTGGTTGAAGAAGATGTGGCCGAAGTGTTCGCGGTCAGGGAACACATCATCCTGCCGAGGCAGGTTGGCGCCTCCCGATTCCACCAGATAGATGCAGGGCAGGTTGTTCTGTTCGGCGATAGCCTGGGCGCGCAGGTGCTTCTTCACCGTTAACGGGTAATAAGAGCCGCCTTTTACCGTAGGGTCGTTGGCGATGATCATGCAGTCCTGGCCGCTGACCCGGCCGATCCCCGTAATGACGCCTGCGGCTGGAACATTCTCGCCCTCGTAAACATCATGGCCAGCGAGCTGAGACAGTTCTAGAAACGGGGAGCCCTCGTCCAGCAGATGGTTGATGCGATCGCGCGGCAGCAACTTGCCTTTGGCGAGGTGGCGTTCGCGGTATTTGTTACCACCACCGAGTTCAATCCCTGCAACCTTAAGGCGCAGGTCATCAACAACCGTCTGCATCAGGGTGTGGTTTTGGGTGAACTCTTCAGAGCGTATATTGATCTTTGATTCGAGGATGGCCATGTCTGGATTCCTGTTGCGTCTGATTCTTTAACGGTTAGATCTGTCAGTGTTGCTAAGGCTATCGTAAGTTTACGTAAACGTAAACTGAATTTTAATCACAGTGACTCTAAGTAGCACGGGGGTGGCGCATGAGTTTAAATTGTTTCCTGACTTTCGTCGGGCAGCTTTCTGAGCGCTCGGAGGCAGCGCTCTTCGGTAGTTTCAAGCTCCAGCCGGATCATTGCGATATCTTTGATCTGCTGCTCCAATGCCAGCTTCTTTTGGCGGATGATGCTGAGCATTTGGTTTAGCTGTATCGCACTGCTACCTGCACTAGCGTCATATATATCAATGATATCGCGGATCTCTGCGAGCGAAAATCCTAACCGTTTGCCGCGCATAATCAGCTTCAGTCGGACCTGGTCGCGCTTGGAATAAATCCGGGTCAGGCCCCGGCGTGTGGGCTCGATGAGCCCCTGGTCTTCGTAGAAGCGGATGCTGCGGGTGGTGATGTCAAATTCGCGGGAGAGGTCGCTGATGGAAAAAGTCTGATCCATGATCGTGGCCGAGTATGAAAAGAGTGAATACTGTAGCGTGACCTTTACGCTAACGTAAAGCATTGTTTCAAGGTTTACTCTGAACCAAGGGCCGCGAACCGGAGTTACAGTATTTTTTGAGAACGCAGATCGGTGCTCATCCTGACCCTGCCTTAGAAATTAGACAGAGTGGAGCCCTGCCTTAGAAATTAGACAGAGTGGAGTAGTCGCGCATGTACGCCTGGCCGATATCTGTAGAGCGGGAGCTGTTGCCCAGCTTTGAGATATCGATGTTGATGGTTCGAAAAGTTTCAATGATGCGGCTGTCGTGATTGTTTTGAATGATCGTCGTGATGGCCAGGGTGTCTCTATTGAGGTTGTTGCTAACGCTAAGGCCTTCTTCCAGGAGTTGCTGTACGCCATTGCCTCCTTGAATCAGATTGACGTCGAACCCAAGCGTAGCACCCCCTTGTAGAATCTGTCTCAAACTGGAGGGATCAATATGCCAGGATTGTTCGGCTACCAGCGCACCGTCGATCCTAACCCAGTCTGCTATGCCGAATGCAATCGTCACCCCGTCTGAGGTTACGAAACCACCACGGTGCTGTTCAAGTTCTTGATCATGGATAGCCATTACGTCGTTGCTGCGCAACAGCGCGCCGACGGATTGCTCGGTTTCTGCGCTCGATGCAATGCCAGGGGTTAGGGCAAGAAACAGCGCTATCCACGTGATAAGGTTTGCCGTTACCGGGTTAGGTTGCCAGAGTTTATTCATTGCCAGCGTTTCCTAAAAATCCCTGAGATTGGGCAGGTTGAGTACAAGGTTGGCTATGCTGTCTGAGCCTGGATTGTTTTCAAGCGGATAACGATGGGTTACCAGCCAGTCATCCTCCACATTAAAGCGTTGCTTGGATATACTGGCCTTGTTGCGTATCAAGAAAGCGATGCCGTTCCATTTCTTTTCAAAGTCACTACGTTGATAAATTTTACGCCCTAAGGCGGAATCGCCTACCAGGACTTCATCGTTGCCGATCCCTTTGACAACCACGAAGTGCATATAACCCTCGGTGTTGAGGAGTACGATTATCGGGACACCGACATCTGCTATTTTGTCCAGTCCCAGGCGGTAACCATCCGCTTGATAACCACGTTCTGACAGATAGTTTTTCATATCCAGGAGAGAGAAACCCTCAGCGCTGATTTTTTCTTTGTCTCCGACCTGATACATCCTATTGAATGCGTCAGCCTCACTGGTTTGATCGTCATAGTGGTAGGTAAGAAGTGTGGAGAGGGCTGCGGATCCGCAACTGAAATCATATTCTTGCGCAGTGACATTACGGAACTTACGCTCCTTATAACTTTCAACCTTGATAACATTACTACCGCTAAAACCGGGGACATAGACCCCCCCAGCGTGTGCGCCAGCCACCATTGGTAAAAGAGTTAACGCAATGGCAAAGATCTTATTCATGCGGTCCCTCCACATCGAACGGCGCGTGGAAAATCCCATTCGATTGGCTGCTTACCTCTCAGTGATAAGGTGAGCAGCGCGGTTAATACGTAATTGATAGGTTGATCAGGGTTGAACTCTGGATTGCTACGCCGTTACCAGAGTTTTGAATTACGGTTACATTTCCCCTAGTATCGGTAAATGCCTGATCTGAAATATTATTTCCTCCTGTTCTGCCCACAGAAATCTGATTGTCTGTGACTTTGGCGGCCTGATCGTTGACGTTTGCGTTGAATTGGAAATCGAATCCCTCTCTGCCTCGTTGGCGGTCTAGCTCTCCGGTTGTGACGGGATTACCCATCAGGTTAAGTTCAATGCTGTCAAGATCAGTGGTGGTCTCACACCATGCTGGTGCAGTGAATAGCAACAGGAAAAGATAACCTCCTTTAACATTTAGCATGGTCGCTACCTCTTTCTCCCTGGAATACGCCCGGCTTGATTAGCCGATGCAGGTGTGGATAGCCACACCTGCATCTATCCACATTATTGGAAGGACACGTTGGACTGCACCGGAGTGCTGATCTGGATGCTGTTGGAGTTGCCCGCAGACTGCCCGACGGAGTTGATCCCGCTGGCGCCCGCGAACGCGCTGCCGCCAATACTGTTACTGAACGCAGCCGCAGTGTTGGTGTTGTTAATGTTCCAAGTATTTCCTCCTGCACCCAAGTCAGTTTCACTCGACATGGCGGTTTGAGTCATTGTCACTGTATTACCCGTCACGGTGGCACTCAGGTCGCTGGTGTTGATTGCGGCTTGAACATCAAGGGTGATGGTGTTGGCTGTGTTGAACGAGTCAGTGGCTGTTTGATTGTTGGTCTGTGAGTTATCGGAATTATCTGAGTTATCGGAATTATCCGAGTTGTCGTTGGTGCTGTTGTTGTTATTGTTCTC
>SDWN01000811.1 GCA_004195305.1 Neptunomonas sp.
CGTTTGCCGACGGGGTCAGAATGTTGATCCGGTTACGCTGCGGCGATACCCAGCTGTTATCGAAAATAACCCGTAAATCATTTCAGTTGCTGGGGATTCGGCGAGGGTTAGAGGTCTATGCGCAAATCAAAACGGTATCGCTGTTTGATGATGCGGAAAACGGTAATGATTATGGGTAATCTTATCTGTTTGATACCGCAGGATTGTAATTAATGATTCAGCAGTGGCATCACTAATGATCACTCGAAACCTCTCGTTCGCCCTCAGGGCCAACCACAGCCGACACTTGCGGATCTGGACCATGCGAGGCTCTACTCGGCGCAAAGGAGCCACTTAAAAAGAACTTGTCCAACCGCCGCTGTAAGCCCAACAGTTGGGCGGTAAATGCGCAGCAGCCATAAGAAGTAAGCGCTGACCGAGGTGCCACTATGCCACACCACGAAAGCGTTCACTCTCCGGCAACGACAATTGGATTAGGATTACGGTTGATAAGATAGGCCTGTACTTAATAAACCCAGCCCTCAACCCGATACAGCCCGCCGACAACCAGGTATTCACCTTCGCCCTTAAGCAGCCTGGGAAACAGTTGATCGAAGCAGAGTACTTTCTGAGTCGGCACCTGGATCTTGACCACCCGGTCGCCAAATTCCGAAGCGCGTTCGGGGTCGAGCGAGAAGGAATTGAGATTATTCATGAGTAGAACCGGTAACGCCTGCTGGGCGGTTTCCTTCTGCGCCAGCGGTTTTCCGATCTGCTCAAGCGGTCGATCCATTCGCTCGCACTGTTGCTCCATTTGCTCAAGCTGTTGATCCATCCGCTCAAGCTGCTCCAGCCGGTTGATGCCTCGGTACAGGGTGAGATGGGTGGGTGATCGATTAGGATTTTTTGAGTTTTGTCGCGGCTGCGACAATTCGTACTGACAATAGCTGTAGACCAGATCGAGCTGGGCCTCCAGAGCATTGGTGTTATACAGGCCCCTGGCACGGGCTTCGAGGTAATTGAGGTAGCTATGGCCGTTAAAATCCCGGATCGGTCCCTGATGAAACCGCGTCAGCAAACCAAACCGTGATTCAACCCAGGCTTTGAGCACCGCGCCTTCGCGACTATCAGAATCAAAAAACCAGCCACGAATGGCTCGCTGCCAATTCGCTTTAGGTCGCCCCTTACCGCCCGGTGAATAGCCAGCGGCGGCTGGATTATCAAGGCAGAAATGGACATCGACATAATCGCAAAACTGTTGCACGCGCTGAGCCTGATCGGGCAAACGGGCCAGACGCTGAAACAGATCTTTATGCAGATCAGCAACACCGTCGATAAGTACCGGGGCCGGTCTCTGCTGAAAAGTCAGCCCGCCAATAATCACGGCGGGCAGGTTGCAGCGGTTGATCGGCAGATAGGTTCCCCGTGGTAAGGAGCAGGTGGGTAAAGGCTTAGGCGGCATAGGTCCAGCGCCATCTCTGTGCATTGCCACGGTTCGCTCTCTTCTCACAACCAGACACTCCCTACAATTTCTCGTCATTAACCCTACATGAGTTGTTGTTTTGTCGCATAGCGTTCACGTCAGAATACCGCTAAAAACGCCGGGATAAGTGATCTTTACTCTTTCAATACAATGGATTAAATAATAATGAGCAGACTTGGCACAGCCATTGCCATATCCCTAGCGAACCTCTATGAAAAAACTCGTAGCAATTAAGGAGAGTGACCATGGCAATTCGTCAATGTGCAATCTACGGCAAAGGTGGTATCGGCAAGTCGACCACCACCCAAAACCTGGTAGCGGCTCTGGCCGAACTCGGTCAAAAAGTAATGATCGTCGGCTGTGACCCTAAAGCCGACTCCACCCGTTTGATCCTGCACTCCAAGGCTCAGACTTCTGTGATGGAGATGGCTGCCGAGCTGGGCACCGTCGAAGATCTCGAGTTGGAAGATGTACTCCAGATTGGCTACAAGGACATCAAATGTGTCGAGTCAGGCGGTCCTGAGCCGGGTGTGGGTTGTGCCGGTCGTGGGGTAATCACCGCGATCAACTTCCTCGAAGAGGAAGGTGCTTACACCGACGATCTGGACTTCGTGTTCTATGACGTGCTGGGTGATGTTGTGTGTGGTGGCTTCGCCATGCCGATCCGTGAGAACAAGGCTCAGGAGATCTACATCGTCTGCTCCGGTGAGATGATGGCTATGTACGCGGCCAACAATATCTGTAAGGGCATCGTCAAGTACGCCAGCTCTGGCAGCGTGCGTCTGGCCGGCCTGATCTGTAACTCGCGGAACACCGACCGTGAAGACGATCTGATCGTCGCCCTGGCCGAGAAGATCGGCACCCAGATGATCCACTTCGTGCCGCGTGACAACGTGGTGCAGCACGCCGAAATACGCCGCATGACCGTCATCGAGTACGACCCCACGGCCAAACAGGCTAACGAGTACCGTACGCTGGCTAAGAAAGTCATCGCCAACACCAAGTTCGTTATCCCTAACCCGGTCTCGATGGACGAGCTGGAAGACCTGCTGATGGAGTTTGGCATCATGGACGTCGAAGACGAGAGCGTCGTCGGTAAGACCGCCGCCGAGCTGGCTGCCGAGGCCTAAGCTGCGCTGCTTCGCTCCCGCTACGAGCGACTCCGGCAGGCCCTGTCGTTAGTGACTGCAGATTGACTGCAGGGGATGCCGGCCCCGCGACAGCTCAGCAGCGAAACAGCCGTAGCCCAGGCCCGACGGAGCACGCGTTTAACCGCCGTGTTTAACCGTTGAATTTAACTTTCGTTTTAACTTTCGTTTTAACAAGGTAACTCCATTATGGCGAGTTTAAATGTTGAAGAGACTAAGGCCCTCATAGAAGAGGTGCTTGAAATCTATCCTGAAAAGGCCAAAGCCGATCGTGCCAAGCATCTGATGGTGGCTGAACCCGGTCAAGACAGCAAAGGCTGCATCACCTCCAACCGTAAGTCACTGCCCGGTGTTATGACCAACCGGGGTTGCGCTTATGCGGGCTCCAAAGGTGTGGTCTGGGGACCGATCAAGGACATGATCCACATCTCTCACGGCCCGGTGGGCTGCGGTCAGTATTCACGCGCGGGTCGTCGCAACTATTACGTCGGTACCACGGGCGTCGATAGCTACGGCACCATGAACTTCACCTCCGATTTCCAGGAGAAAGATATCGTCTTCGGTGGCGATAAGAAGCTGGAAACGCTGATCGATGAGATCGAAATGCTGTTCCCGCTCAACAAGGGGATCTCGATTCAATCCGAATGCCCGGTGGGCCTGATCGGTGACGATATTGAAGCCGTCTCTAAGGTAAAAGGGGCCGAAATTGGCAAGACCATCGTACCGGTACGTTGCGAAGGTTTCCGCGGGGTATCCCAGTCACTGGGTCACCACATCGCTAACGATGCCGTGCGTGACTGGGTGCTGAACGATAACGATAAGCGCGAAGTGGGCCAGTACGATGTGGCGCTGATTGCCGATTACAACATCGGTGGCGATGCCTGGTCTTCACGGATTCTGCTCGAAGAGATGGGGCTTAACGTGGTCAGCCAGTGGTCCGGTGACGGCACCCTGGCTGAGGTGAAGAACAACATCAACGTCAAGCTTAACCTGCTGCACTGCTACCGCTCGATGAACTATCTGGCGCGGCACATGGAAGAGAAGTACGAGATCCCTTGGGTCGAATTCAACTTCTTTGGCCCGACCAAAACGGTTGAAAGCCTGCGTAAGATCGCCAGTTTCTTCGATGACCGCATCAAGGCCAACGCCGAGAAGGTGATCGCCAAGTACGAGGCCCAGACTCAGGCGATCATCGCCAAGTACCGCCCCCGTCTGGAGGGCAAGAAAGTGATGTTGTATGTCGGCGGCCTGCGCCCTCGCCACACCATCGGCGCTTATCAGGATCTGGGCATGGAAGTGGTCGGCACCGGCTACGAGTTCGGTCACAACGATGACTACGAGCGCACCCTGGAAGATATCAAGCACTCCACCCTGATTTACGATGATGTCACCGGCTACGAGTTTGAAGAGTTCGTCAAAGCGATCAAGCCGGACATGATCGGCGGCGGCATCAAGGAGAAGTACATCTTCCAGAAGATGGGTATCCCGTTCCGTCAGATGCACTCCTGGGATTACTCCGGCCCCTATCACGGCTACGACGGCTTCGCCATCTTCGCCCGCGATATGGACATGACCCTGAATAACCCGTGTTGGAAATCGATGCAGGCACCCTGGAAGAAGAGCGCCTAAGGCTACTCGCCAGGATCTGAATCCAGCCGCAGTTAATTAAAACGGGCTGCATTCACCTTTACTGTCGGCAGGTACGCCTGTCAGAGATTCACTTACCGCCGTGTGTTCCGCCTTCGTTAGAGAAGAGCCGGTGGCGCGGTTGGGAGGTTAAAATGAGTCAAATTGCTGAAAATGTAAAACCCTGTTATCCGCTGTTTGAACAGCCGGAATACCAGGAACTGCTGGCTAACAAAAAGGCCGGCCACGAAGACCCGACCGAGGCCGCCAAGGTCCAGGAGATCTTCGACTGGACCACCACCGAAGAGTATAAAGAGCTCAACTTCAGCCGCAAATCGTTGACCGTTGACCCGGCGAAGGCTTGTCAGCCGCTCGGCGCGGTACTCTGCGCACTGGGTTTTGAGAAGACCCTGCCTTACGTCCACGGCTCTCAGGGTTGTGTGGCGTACTTCCGCACCTATTTTAACCGTCACTTTAAAGAGCCGATCATGGCGGTCTCCGACTCCATGACCGAAGATTCGGCCGTATTCGGTGGCCAGCAGAACATGAAAGACGGCCTGGAGAATGCTAACGCGCTGTACAAGCCGGAGATGATCGCGGTTTCCACCACCTGTATGGCCGAGGTTATCGGTGATGACCTCAACGCCTTTATCGGCAACGCCAAGAAAGAGGGCCATCTCCCCGAGGAGATACCAACGCCTTTCGCCCATACGCCGAGTTTTGTCGGTAGCCACACCACCGGTTGGGACGGCATGTTCGAAGGTTTTGCGCGTTACTTCACCCTGAAGCAGATGGACGATAAGGTGGTGGGCAGCAACGGCAAGATCAACCTGGTACCGGGCTTTGAAACCTACCTGGGCAACTACCGGGTACTGAAGCGGATGATGGCTGACATGGATGTTGATGCCACCCTGCTGTGTGATCCGAGCGAAGTGCTCGACACCCCGGCAGACGGTGAATTCCGGATGTACGCGGGCGGCACCAGCCAGGCCGAGATCAAAGATGCACCCAACGCGATCGATACACTGCTGCTGCAACCCTGGGGTCTGATCAAGACCAAGAAGTTCGTTAAGGGCACCTGGAAGCAGCCTGCTTCCGACGTCAGCGCACCGATGGGGCTGGCCGGTACCGATGCGTTCCTGATGAAGGTCTCCGAGCTGACCGGTAAGCCGATCTCAGATAGCCTGGCGCTGGAACGTGGCCGCCTGGTCGACATGATGCAGGATTCGCACACCTGGTTGCACGGTAAGAAATTTGCCCTGTACGGTGATCCGGATTATGTCATGGGTCTGGCTAAGTTCATCCTTGAACTGGGTGCAGAACCATCCATCATCCTTAGCAATAACGGCAACAAGCGCTGGGCTAAACAGATGCAGGCGGTACTGGACCTGTCTCTTATACACATCT
>SDWN01000817.1 GCA_004195305.1 Neptunomonas sp.
AGATGTGTATAAGAGACAGCAGCTATGCGGCTTGATGGCGGAATAAACCCCCAGCGGCACGGACAGACAGATAATAATCAGGGTGGCGCCGAACACCAGCTCCAGCGTTGCCGGGAGTTTTTTCAGGATCACATCCAGCGCTGGCTGCTTGAAGAAATAGGAGGTTCCCAGATCACCCTGCAGCGCCTTCCCGGCAAATCGCAGGTACTGGGTCAGAAATGGATCATTCAGGCCCAGCTCATCACGCAACTCCTGGCGTTCCGCTTCGGACACAGACTGTCCCACCAGCTCGCGCAGCGGGTCGCCCAGATTATCCTGGATCGAAAAGCTCAGCAGACTGATAACAAACATGACGACGAGTGCCTGCAGCAGGCGTCGAATAGTAAATGCGATCATGGCGAAGATCTCGTACAGTACGGCGCCAAACCAACGGAGTGGCGCAGTAGATCAGTGTTAAGTCCTAAAGCACTCCTGAATCGGAGCTGGGTCTTACGGAACATCCATCAACAATGGGGGGCTTCGACTTTCAGGGGGCAGACAGCGAGTTGGCTAAACAGAATCAGCAACCTGAGAGTCAAAACCCAGCCGGGCTAGCCGTTCGTGGGTCCGTATTGGCACCCGCTGACGAATAACCCGGCAAGGATGACCGCAATGGCTCAGAGCCGTGACCTCAGGCCACGGATATCAGCCATTGCCGGGGATCGTTACTCTTCGATCACCAGGTCGCCCAGGTAGGGGAAGTTCATCACGTTAACCACCGACTCGACGTTGACGTTCTTAGCCGCAGCCCAAGCCAGATTCTGCCAGTGCAGCGGAACGAAGGCCGCCTCATCAAACAGAATCTGCTCGACCTGCTGCAACAGTGCGGCGCGCTTGGTCGGATCGGTCTCGGTGTTGCTCTGTTTTACCAGCGCGTCCACCTGGGTGTTGCAGTAGTTACCGCTGTTGTACTGACCGGCACCGGTGTCCTTATTAGAGCACTGCGTCAGGAACTCGGTGAAGTTGGCCGAGTCTTCGGTATCGGCATGCCAGCCGATCATCATCATGTCCGCAGCACGGGCATCAAACTCGGGCCAGTACTGCGCCTTGGGCATGGTCTTCAGATCGACCTTGATGTTGATCTTGGACAGCATCGACGCCACAGCCTGGGCGATCTTGGCATCGTTCACGTAACGGTTATTCGGTGCCATCATGCTGATCGAGAAACCGTTCTCGTAACCGGCCTGCTTCATCAACTGCTTGGCTTTTGTCAGGTCATAGCGTGGCTTGAGGCTCTCCTTATAACCGGCATACCCCTTGGGCCCCTGCTGAGCGGCAGTGGTAGCGAAGCCCTTCATGATCTTCTTGACGATGCCTTCGTTATTGATCGCATGCACGATCGCCTGACGCACGCGCACATCTTTAAACTCTTCACGTCGCTGCTGGTTCATCTGGAAAGTGATGATCCGGGTCCCCCCCAGTGTCACCAGCTCAACCTTGCCATTGCCATTGATGCGCTTGTGATCCGTTGGCGGAACCGGTGCAATAAAGTCCACATCACCCGACAGCAGGGCTGCAACGCGGGTCGGTGCTTCCTTGATAGGGGTCATCACGATCTTATCGACGTTGCCTTTGGAAGCCTTATCCCAATAGCCGGAAAAACGTTCCAACTCAACTTTAACCCCCTGCTCGCGACTGGTCACAATAAAAGGACCTGTGCCGGAAACGTTGGTAGAAGCAAAAGAGTTACCATGCTTGACCAGCAGGTCTTTAGCCTGACCGTTGGCGTCGGTGCCGCTGTAGAACTTGGAATCCATCGGGAAGATATAGGTCGCAGAGTGCATCACCAGCGGATAAGGCTCGGTGGTGACCAGATCGAAGGTCGTATCATCGATGACGTTGATGCCTTCGAACGCGCTGAACACGCCTTTGAAGTCGGGACTGCTCTGCAACCGCTCAAAGGTCCAGCGGACATCTTCAGCGGTCAATGGGTTACCGGAATGGAAGGTCACGCCCTTGCGCAACGTAAAACGCGTAGTCTTGGCATCGATACGCGCCCAGCTCTCGGCCAGACGGGCGTCAAACCCCAGATCCTTGTTCCAGCGAACCAGCGGATCAAAGTTCAGGTGCGACTGCTGCAGGGTCCCCCCGGACAACTGCTCATGCGGATCCAGCGAAACGGGATCGGCATCGTAGGCCATCTTCAGGGTGGCCGCCTGGACACTCAGGGAGAGTCCCAGTGTCAGTGCTGCACCCGCGATCAGAAAACTGATTTTTTTCATCGTCACTGTCCTTTCAGGAAAGCCCCACTGCAGGTCGGTATCAACCCGACTCAGGGTACCTGGATTGTTGTTATAGTTTTTACATGCTAATTATTCACCGCTGAGACTAAGTGAGATAGCAAGACAGACACAATCGAAATTGTGACACGCGCCTATGCATAAAACGCATATGACCGCGCAATACGCGGTTTGAGCGTAGCAGCCAGCCCCTTCATAAAATATCCGGACTTGGTTGCTAACCAAGAATTCTTTTCTACACTCAATGCACCGGTTCGGCATCAACACAGGATCAGGGGGATGGATGTGGATGCCCCCCTCTTTAAATGGTCAACAATTGTTTTTAAAGGAAATGACTCACACCAAAACGAGGAATTAAACGTGAAACAGAAACAGCAGAGCACCGACTGGTCGGGGCCACTACAGCCGCTAGTTGATCTGGCAATGATCAACTTCAACGCTGCGCAAAGATGTGCGGAAATACAATCTAACTTTATCTCCTATCTTCTGGATGCAAACCTCAAACAGCTTCAGGCGCTGGCTGACACCAAGGACCCGAAGAGTGCTCTTACCAGCCAACTCGCATTTATCCAAGCAATCGATAGCAGATGGTGCGATACGGCCGAACAAGAGATCGAGACGGCACGGGATGTTCAGCATTCGATTACAGGGATACTGGAAAAAAGTATCCAGGATGCAGCGCTACCTGAGGCGTTTAGTAACCCTCTTCTGAAGCATTAACGCCGTTGCCAGGCGCGCCTTCATACCCAACAGCGGCAACGCAGTTCTACGGGGGCTGCGCCAACGCCTAGCCTGCCGAGCGTTGATCTGCCGAGCTTTGGCTTACTGAGTTCTGGCCTGCTGGACAGCGCTCGCAGTCAATCTAAGACACTCCGGCATCAACCCCCAGACGCCAGCAACCAGAAGTCAATCGCGGACACGGACCCAGGCTTGCGATAACGACGTTCTGACCCATTTCAGGAGAGTTAACATGAACGCTATTGAGCTCAAGGTTCAGAGCGATCAAAGGCCACAACCTAACGCTGCTGACCCTTTCGGCATGTTTGATGCCTGTCGACAAGTGCAACAGGCCTGGCTAGATCAGCCCCAGGCGTTATCGCGAAAATTGTTCGAGCTAGGCACCGGCCTCGCGACCCTGCAGCTACAAACCGCCTGTCATCTTGCCGGGAGTAACCAATGCGATCTTGTCCCTGCGGTCAGCTACGACGAGCGATTCCAGGACCCTATTTGGGAGGAGAACCCGTTTTTCGATCACCTCAAGGAGATCTACCTGCTGTATACCCATTGGCTGGAAGACGCCATCTATGCCACTCCTGAGCTATCCGAACCGGCACGCCTCAAGGCGGGATTCCAAGCCCGACAGATCCTTAATGCGATCGCGCCAGGTAACTTCTTCTGGACCAACCCTGCTGCACTCCAGCGCTGCCTCGAAACCGGCGGATCGAGCCTGATCGATGGCATGAGCAATCTACTCAGTGATGCCCAGCAGGGTAGTATACGAATGGTCGACGAGGATGCGTTTACAGTCGGGGAAAACCTGGCCACCACAGCAGGGGCTGTGGTTTATCGCAACGAACTACTGGAGGTATTACAGTTTGCAGCAACCACGGAACGGGTCCATCAGGTTCCGATCGTGCTTATATCACCCTGGATTAACAAATACTACATCCTTGATCTAACCCCCGCCAAGAGCCTGATCAGCCACCTGACCGAGCAGGGATTTACCGTATTCGTCACCAGCTGGAAGAATCCGGGACCTGAGCTGCGCGATACCAGTCTCGACGACTACATGCTCAAGGGAGTACTGCAGACGGTCGAGGTCGCCCGTCAGATCTGTAACGGATCTCAGGTACATCTCACCGGGTACTGCATCGGCGGCACTGTCGTCGCAGCCCTGATGGCCTGGTTAAATAGCGTAGATACAGAAGAGCTCCCTGTCGCCCACTGGTCGCTGCTCACCACCTTGGTGGATTTTAGCAATCCGGGTGAGATCGGGGTGTTCATCGATGAACCGGGCATCGAGCATCTGGAACAATGCATGGCTGAGACGGGCTTCCTGGAAGGCAAAGATATGGCTGGCACCTTTCGCGCCCTGCGCTCCAACGGCCTGATCTGGCACCAATTTATTCACAACTATCTGCTAGGAAAAGACGCACCTAAATTCGATCTTTTGTACTGGAATACGGACTTCACCCGAATGCCCGCAAAGATGCACTCTTTTTATCTGCGCGAGCTTTATCTCAACAACCGGCTGGCACAACCGGACGCCCTCAGTTTGGGGGAACGCAAGCTTAACCTCAAGCGCATCACCCAGCCGCTGTACGCGGTGGGCGCAGAGCAGGATCACATCACCCCCTGGAAGGAGACCTTCAAAACGACCCAGCTCGTCGGCGGCCCCGTGCGTTATGTACTGGCCACCTCCGGTCATATTCAAGGGATTATTAGTCCGCCGGTGACTCCGCCTAAACGCCGCTATTGGGCTGGCAATGTAGAAACGGGTTGTTCAGCTGAAGCCTGGTGCGAGGGTACTGATAAAGCGCCCGGTTCCTGGTGGCAAGACTGGGTGACCTGGCTACGCCCCCAGTGCGGCCCGCAGCAAGCGCCACCCTCGCTCGGCAGCGACCTCCATCCTGCGCTCGCCGATGCACCGGGCCAGTATGTGCTGGAGCGCTGAACGTTCTGGTCAAGCATCGCCTATTCATGGTGGCGGCATCAGCGCCACCTAACAGGTCGTTTTCCTACTGCCTGCTGAGACGATAAGGAACAGCCACAATGATATTACGCCCTAAACTCACCGGTTAGCCATGATCTTCAGCCATCACAGCGCCAAGTCATGAGCATACGAGTTTGCGAGAATAGATCGGCTGAATCAGGGTTGAGCGTTGTGGGTAATCAGGTATCTCTTTATTTAACTCTTTATTTAACTCTGTTTCGGCATCGTGTTCCTGCGGTGGCCGCCACCCCTTTAACCCTAATATGCCTATATTGCCCATATCACTAACGATGTTTTCTGGATCGTTTTTTCTTAGGGTGCGATTTTTTATGCAGCGGCGCCAGCTTGGGGTTGCTGATTTTCAGTTGATAATAGCCGACCATCAGCACCAGCAGTAAAAACATGAACGAGAGCATCTGGTTTAGTTTCAGCGTCTCTAGGGAGACCTGCCAGACGATCAGTGACACTGCCGACCACCCTAGCACCATCCACAGATTGCGCCCCTTCATGCGCCCTCCCAGCTCCGCCCAGTTATAGACCCAAAATACCGCCAACACGACAACAACCAGTATCCAGATAAACATCGACTTGCTCCCCGTGGAATCCGTTTCACCCTGATC
>SDWN01000823.1 GCA_004195305.1 Neptunomonas sp.
GCTTGCCCTACGGGCAGCTATCGCTGTGTAAATCGGCTTTCCTGCCGATTTATCGCCTCGGAAGATCGAAAAATCTGCCTCAAATCGTATTCCCCTCGCTACGATCGGCCAAATCCGACAGGCTCCTAGCCATTTAATAGATCCACGGGTTAAAAAAGAGATAAATTCTTTCTATACTCGTTTCTTAAACCACCCAACAGAGCCTGTTATGGTCGTCCGTGAAAAACCCAATGCATTTGCGCTGTTTTTTATCCTTCGTGGCTCCATTGTGCCGCTCATCTTGCCGCAGATTATTGTTATCGCGCTGCTCGGCGGAATCGTGGCGGTAGCACAGCGCCATTTTCCGGCTGTGTTTCCGGATTACTCCCCTGCCGCCTTTGCACTGCTTGGTGTGGCGTTATCGTTGTTTCTGGGATTCCGCAACAACGCGTGTTATGACCGTTGGTGGGAGGCTCGCAAACAGTGGGGGCAGCTGATGGTTGATGGCCGCAGCCTGGCGCGCCAAGTGACCTCCTTTATCGATGAACAAGACGAAGGGGGCAGCGAGGCTAAACGACGGCTGGTGCAGCTATCGATAGCCTTTACTCATGCATTGCGTCACAGCCTGCGGCAATCCGATCCCGCTAGCGATATTGAAAAATATATAGATCCGCAGGATTGGCCACTGTTGCAGCAGTCGCAAAACCTGCCTGATGACATACTGCGTCTGATGGGGCGTGAGCTAGGCGTTTGCCAGAAGAAAAAACTGCTGTCGGACATCCTGATACAGAGCATCGATAAACGGATAACGTCGATGGCCGGTGTTCTTGCAGCCTGTGAGCGTATTCGCAACACGCCACTCCCCTTTGCCTATATGCTGTTGGTTCATCGCACCGCCTACCTGTATTGCTTCATCTTACCCTTTGGGCTGGTGACGTCTCTGGGCTTATTTACCCCGTTGTTTTGCGCCATTGTTGCCTACACTTTCTTTGGCCTGGATGCGCTGAGTGAAGAACTTGAGGAACCTTTTGGCCTGTCGCCCAATGACCTGCCGCTCAGTGCCATGTCACGCACGCTTGAGATTAATTTGTTGGCGGCTTTGGGCGAAAAGAATTTACCGCCGGTGATACAGCCCAAGGGAGACTACCTTCAATAACAGCAGCACTGTCTTCAGTAAAGAGGGTCGATTTGAGTCGCTGTCAATGGCGGGCTCGCTCGGGATGATCAGATGGATAATATCGTTAGATTGAGACGGTAGAATCGCGTGAAGCAGAAGAGTCAGTCCTTGCATTTAGCCTGTTAACTTCCCATGCCTCAGTGGCTTCTTTGGGCCGATTCCAGTCGTATGGAGTCACTGCCGGCCCCGCACCAACCCCAGTGGCAAAAAACGACATAGGCGACGCTTATGTCCGACCAAACTGAGCTATTTTCGTTACACAAATATCCCTAGAGCAGGCCCTCGCCCTACACCCTCCAGAGCTTCTGCAGGTGACGAACAGTGGCCCAAAAAAAGGGTTCGGAGGTCAATATCACAGTTCTTTTTTATATGTCCTCTAGTTCAGCTGATCAGAAAAAAGCCGCTTGCAGACAGACAAGCGGCTTTGTTTGTAAAGAGTGCGGTCTTAAAGTTGTTCTTTACTGACAGTTTTCAACCAGATCGGGTTTGAGAACGCCTTATTTTCTTTAACGTCCTCAACCACCAGAGCAAGCCACCCGTTGGCATGAGGCACGTCAAAGCTAACAGTTTGTTGCTCACCTGTTAGCCCTAACTCCTTTATCACTCCATCTTTGCCAATCAATTGCACTGATTTGAGACCGTTTACGGATAACAGGTCAAAATTAATACTTTGTTGCTGATTGTCAGCCAGCTTCAAAGTATCACCAAACATCACATTTTGTGGGTAGATGATGGGACCAAAGGATGCGTAGGCGCGCCCGTTTTTCATTGCTTGCGCAAAACTTTCTGCACTTGGTTTACTTCCAGTGTAGACAAACATGCGGTTGTGACCTGTTGTCTCATTCCACACATCATGAGTATCAGAACCTGCGGTGTAATAGTATGGAAGGCCATCGGTCCACATCTTACGCGCTTTTTCAACTGCCTTTGTATACTTAACCTCCGAGTTAATTTCTATTAGATCGAAAGCAGGATTAAAGCCACCAGGGGCGGTGTCTTTTTCAAGACTGCTAAGATAGCCATAAGGTATGTATGGATGGTTAGAGGCAATAGTAATTGCGCCCAACTTTCTTGCCTCAGCGAGAATTTTATGGATATCATCCACGCCTGGATCAACAGATAGTTTTGCACCCAACTTCACCGGGAACGGATTGAAGTGACCCCAAGAGGGTGATATTTCTATAGACGGTACAAAAGGCACACTACGCTTATCAGATAGCGCCTGTATCGCTGTGTGGTTTTTTGTTGAGTCATGGTCACTTACAAAAGTGACATCAAGACCAGCTGCCAATTGTGAACGCACTAAGTATTCTGGTGATGTTGAACCTTCTAGTACGTCCGCATGGTGGTGTAAGTCGCCCGCATACCAACCGCGTTGAGTTGGGTCTGTTTTGATATTTATCTTGCTGTTAACCTGTGTCGTTTTATTGGGCTCTATTTTTACATCAACGAGGGTTGGTGTTGCCAAGAAGTTATCACCAGTTGATACTTTAAGTTGATAGTTTCCAGGCGCTAGATCGAAGCTGGCTTGCCCGACAGATTCTAACTCTGTAAAGAAAGTCTTCGCACCAAAGAATTCGATTAGCGGTTTATTCCCTTTTTCAATTTGAATTTTAGCATCCAGAGGTGTTTTTGAGTTTGCATCAGTAACAGAAACGCTGACTTCCCCAGGGGTTAGTAGGTCATTAAAGGACAGGTTTGTGTTTTTTCCAGCGCTGATATTAACAGTATACTTTCTGCTGTCAGAATACCCCTTCCCTGAGGCATAAACTTCGTATTCGCCAACGGGCAAATCGAGGTTGTATTTTCCTGCTCCGCCTATCACCCAGATATAAGGAACACCCTCTTTAAATACAACAACCGCAGGTGTAACAACGGATAGCCCATCTTTGGTCTTTACTTCGCCAGATAGAGAACCAGATTTCAGACCTTTGCGCTCAATCTCAGCGCGAACTACACCCGATATATCACCGCTGCCAATGACTTGATAGTCGCTTTCAAAGGTTATTGAAGCATCTTTGTTTAAAGTATGTTTGGTATACAGGTCACGGGACTTATACTTTAACTCGGTAAAATAAGGCGCGTGCAGAGCAATACTCCAATCTGAATCATAACCTACGAAGCGATCAGCAATAGGTTTGTTCACTAGAGCCTCTTCTATGCCTGCATATCCAGGTACAGAAAACTTATAACCGCCATCAGGCCATAGAGTGAAACCTGAGACAAGGTCTTTAAGATCTTCTCCATTATTTTTCATAATGGTTTTTACATGAATCAAATCGGAACCCGATTTCAAAGAATAAAAAGTTTTAATTTCAACTTTACCAAAATCTCGAGTGCTACTAATAACCGCTTCTTCAGGTGTGTCCTTAACAATCTCAACACTTTGATAGGTAGTAGGCCAGCTAGACCAGTTGTTAGGAATAAAATCAGCAAAGGCTACTCTGTCATTGCTAAGCGAACCGTCTGGCAAGACATTGGCAATATCAACGATACAGCCGCGAGCTACGCCCCATGGAGGTGCCGAATCTACGGCGATTGAGAATGCTAGCTTCTCATTTCTGATGGTAATGTCTTTATCAGATAAAGCGTTACCAGCAGGAATCAAGGTTTTACCTCGAGATATGGAAACTGAGGCATGGCTTTGCATGCTCATGCTAAGTGTTGATGCCATAAGAATAGCGCTGGATAGCAACACCCTGTTTTTTATTTTATTCATTGAAATGTAACCCAGTTTGTTTTTTTGTTTGACTATATTGAGCACGAAATGCGTCCCTATTTAGCAGGATGGCGACCGTACTGCTGGCTCTGGTTTTCTAGGTTCAGGCACCTTATCGTTAAACGAGTGTTTAATTAAACTGCTGTTTAACTAAAGCTGCCCGAAGCGCCCACCGCTGTCAAGAAGATTGCCGGAGCGTACGCCGACAAGGCGCAGCCGGGCATATAGAGGTCGCATCTGAGCAACGCGCGGAAGATGCACAAAACCCCAATCCGATCTGGCAAAACAATGGGCCAACAGCGACTGTAATGGCAAAGTGAATTTGGCCGCCTGAATAGAGGAGCCAAGCCAGTTCTAATGCCTGATAAGGGCCAACTACGGAAGATCGAGATGGCAGAGCATACGTCCGGTCTTGGGCGAAACCTACCGACAGCTAACGCTCAGAACGGCATGACCACTGTCTGCTTTTCGATCTTAAGGTGATTAACTCCGAGCACTACTCCCCAAACATCCAGAGGCCCCTTTGGGCACAAAGGATCCGCTCAGGTCATCGCGCTGTTAGCGGCCAGTTTCTGCGCTCAACTGACCCACGCAGCTGGTGTATCATGAATGGTGTCACTAGCGGTCAGGGTTGAGGTGATTATGCAATCAGGCTGCAAGCCAGCCCTGCACCCCCTTGTAGAGCACCATCAGCGCAGACGCGGTGGATATCATCAATAGCACGGGCTTTACTGAGGTCGTATCGATACGCCCATCCAGCTTATTGGCCAACCAAAACCCCAACAAAACCCCTGGCAATACTTCTAAACTGAGTAACAGACTGGCCTGGTCGATCTGGTTTTGCAGAACAAGCATCAGAATTGAAATCGGCGTTCCGATCAAAAAAAATGCTGCTATTTCATTGCGCGCAATGATTCGGTTTTGTTCCTGATAAACCAGCGCGATAGGAGGCCCTCCGATTGAGGTAGCGGTACCCATCAAACCAGAAAAAAAGCCCCCGACAGTCAGGCTCCAAGGGGTCGTTGTCACCCTATAGGTGCGCCAAGTCACTAAGACGGCCAGCACTAATGAAGCCCCGAACATCACACTGATACCGTATTGCGGGACGGCAACCAGCAGTGCCGCACCACACCAGGAACCCGGCAGGCGGGCGATAATGGCGGGCATAATACGTCGCCAATTCAGATTGGCGCGTTGCTTAAGTACAACCAGAAAAGACAGGCTGAATCCGAGGATTAATATCGGACCCGGGACAAAGGCAGGGTTGATCAGGTAGAGCAGAGGAGCGGCTAGCAAGCCAAAACCGATACCCACCCATGTTTGCAGCATGACGCCGCAAGTGACGATAAGCAGTGCCAGTAGATCTAAGGCTGAGAGGGCCATTACGGTTGAACCGTTTAAAGAAATACGTACTCGCTAATCGCGTGTAATCATCTCTATATATTAAGACTGATTAATTGACGCCCGCTATTTACAGCGCTCTAAATCGAGGGTGACCTGCCAGATTTCCGGTACAGCGTTTCTGGCAGATCGATCGGTGCACTGGACTGACGCCAGCCCTCTTGCAAGAGCCCTCGTTAGCGACCGCCTGCTCCCTGACGGGATAGCTCGGTGTTTTCAACCAATATTCCTGTGCCGATTCGGTTGATCTCCTCCCAAAGCCCGCTGTCAATCTCGATACCGTACTCAACACTGCGCTCTTTGTTTTCGGCTACTTTCTCAGCGCTGATATAGCGTGCATTGCTATTACCCTTGGATTGCTGCAAAGACGCCGTCAGGTCGACCC
>SDWN01000108.1 GCA_004195305.1 Neptunomonas sp.
AGATGTGTATAAGAGACAGATAACGACCCTAGCGAGGAAGCTGTATTTTGAGTCAGATTTATCACTCATTGGCGAACAATAGTGGCTATTTTATGCCCAAAATGAACGTAAAATCCGGCCCCTTTCCACGTTAAGCGAGCCGGATTATCCGCACGATGGCATGGATGCAGAAAGTAGCACAACGCAGAAGCGATTACCGAGCAGGCCCGCGTTAAGCCCGACAGGATTCTATGGACGTCAAAAGCCCTGACCGTTTCTTATTTCGACTACGCCGCACAGGAACCCATGGATAGCAACAGCTTTACTGGATTACTCAACAACGCCGCCCTGTTAATCGCTCTGGGCGTGATTTATGACGCCTTAGGGTTAGATGCGGTCGTTAACCAAACTAAACGCCAACTACTATCCGGCTTACTAGTCGGCGTACTCGGCCTGGCGGTCATGAACACCGCCTGGGAGCTGGCACCCGGACTTATCTTCGATACCCGCTGGGTCCTGATCAGCCTGTGCGGGCTGTTTTTCGGCATCGTACCGACCCTCATTGCCGCCGCCATAATGGTCGCTCAACGCCTCTATATAGGAGGAGCCGGGTGGATGGTAGGCTCGCTGGTTATCATTATCCCGGCTGGCATCGGACTGCTATGGCGTTATGCAAGCGAACTTCTGCATCAACCCCTTAATTGGCTCCGGCTATACCTGTTCGGAGTGCTGATCCAGCTATGCGTCCTGAGCCTCATACTGCTAATGCCTCTAAGCCTGCGCTTTACCATCATCGGCGAGCTGTGGCTCCCTTTAATAACGATATTCCCCGTCGGTACCATGCTGCTGGGGCTGGTCCTGCGCCGCCAGCGCGACCGCTGTAAGGCCGAACGGGAACTCGTTGCAAGCCAGCACCTGCTGGACCGCGAAAGAGGCCTGCTGCGCGGACTGGTGGATTCTCTTCCCGACCTGATCTCCTTCAAGGATACCCAGGGACGTTATATGGGCTGCAACCAGGCATTTGAACGTTATGCTGGCCTTAGCGAAGCGGAACTTGTCGGCAAGACCGAGCAACAACTCACCGCCACCGCCACCCCCTCAGATCTGACCGAGCTGGGTGATAGCGAGCTCATCACATCGCAAAAAACCCACAACCACGAAGAGTGGGTCACCTATCCGAATGGTAGCCAGGTTCTTCATGAAACCCTCAAGACCACATTCCACGGCCAGGACGGCACCCTGTTCGGACTGGTGAGCGTCAGTCGCGACATCACCGAACGCAAGAATGCCGAGAAACAGATTCGCAACCTGGCTTTTTACGACCCGCTGACCCAACTGCCTAACCGGCGGATGCTGATGGACCGGTTACAACTGACGATTTCAGCCAGCGCACGGAGCCATGACCATGGCGCACTGGTTTTTATCGACCTCGACCATTTTAAAACCCTCAACGATACCCATGGACACAATGTCGGCGATCAACTTCTGATCGCCGTTGCGGCGAGACTCAGCGACTGCCTCAGAGAGGTGGACTCGGTGGCCCGCCTGGGTGGTGATGAGTTCGTAGCCATGATTTGTAATCTGGGTAGTGAAAAGATCAGCGCGGCAGGGACCGCAGAAACTATCGCCGAAAAAATTCGGCTGTCGCTCTGCGAGCCTTATCAACTCAATACGGCCCTCGCATCCGCCCCCAAGCAACTATTGCTGTATCACTGCACCCCCAGCATCGGCATCAGCCTGTTCCGATCCGACCTGGGTAACCGTGATGATATCCTTAAGCAGGCCGATGTCGCCATGTATCAGTCTAAGGCGGCAGGCCGCAATACGATTCGATTCTTTGACCCGGAGATGCAGGCCTCACTGGAGAAAAACAGCGCGCTACTGTCCGATCTGCACGATGCCATCAGCGGCAACCAACTGGAGCTGTTCTACCAGGTACAGATCGACCAACACCAGGGGATTTGCGGTGCCGAAGTATTATTGCGCTGGCATCATGCTACCCAGGGTATGGTGTCTCCGCTTGATTTCATCCCCCTGGCCGAGGAGAGCGGGCTCATCATCCCCATCGGTCGCTGGGTGCTGATCACGGCGTGCCAGCAGCTTAAAATCTGGGCGACCCAGGAATCTCGAAAGGATTGGCAGATAGCCGTCAACGTCAGCGCTCGACAATTTCAACAGCAACGTTTTGTCGAAGAGGTGCGGGACATCATTGCCGCCGCAACAATCGACCCGTCCCGGCTTAAGCTGGAATTAACCGAGAGCCTGGTACTGGACGATGTGGAACGAACCATTGCGACCATGCAGCAACTCAACCAACTGGGGGTCCAGTTCTCGATGGACGACTTTGGCACCGGCCAGTCATCCCTCTCCAACCTCAAACGCCTGCCGCTGCAGCAGTTGAAAATCGACCAGTCCTTTGTCCGCGACATCACCACCGATCCCGATGGTGCCGCGATCGTAAAGGCGATTATCAGCCTGTCTCAAAGCCTCAAATACGACGTCATTGCGGAGGGGGTAGAAACCGATGAACAGCGCCAGTTCCTGTATGAAAACGGCTGCAGTCATTATCAGGGATACCTGTTCAGCCGCCCACTGCCGGTGTCAGAATTTGAAGCCCTAGTGGAATCGGGATCGCTATTAGCGGGCTCAGCGCCGCCAGCTGTGATAGCAAACACTTCGACCCTACACCCATGAGTAGCACTGATCGACCAGGATCGAAAATGTTGATGCGCTACCTGTGATCGCTACCTGTGATCACTACCTGTGATCACTACCGCCAAGCACCAACAGTCGCTACAAGCCAGAAAGCAAGATCTGCCCCCGTTAAGAAAACGGCAAAAGCCCTCGCCTGAAGCAGGCACCAGACACCAGACGAGAGAATCCGCTGGACACTATCACCTGTTAGCGCACTAGAACCTGTTAACGATAGAAACTAAGCTTCGCGTGGCTTATTACCCAACGTAATATGCTTGGGGCCTGCCAGGTTAGCCTGACCACTGACACCGGAATTGATTACCTGGATCTCCCCACCCGCTTTCAAGAAAGCGGCGGTCTGCTCTTGGATAGACAGCGTGGTTTCAGTTTGAGCTGCTTTTTTCTTTTTTGAAACGGTGGTCTTCGCTACAGTTGCGACCATGATAGTGCCTCGAAGGTTAGAAAATCAGCCCTACATCATACAGAATTCCGGCGCAACATGTTGGAGTAGTTTAAACCTTGAAATAATACCCAAAAGGTCCGAACAGCGCACTCCGGTCGAAGCCTCTGCTGCTCACCGCAGCTCTTCTCCTCAGCACCCCCTGAAATCTGAAGCCCGATCCACGCCATCGCCGGCAAAAAACGCTTCTCTGCCAGCCCATGGCTACGCCGCCGCTGTGACCATTGACCAGCCAGCAGCCTCAGAAACCGCACATACCGCCGCCGTTGCAGCCACCCCCGCGAGCACATAGCTACGCCGCTGCTGTGACAATGGGTCAGCCTGCAGCCTTAGAAACCGCACATACCGCCGCCGTTGCAGCCACCCCCACTAGCACAGGGAGGCGCTTCAGGATTCTTCAGCGACCGGCTCTGCACCACTGCACCGCCGGTCGCCAAGCGCTCTACCGGAGTATCCGCAGGTGTCGAACCCAGCGCCTGACCCAGCCTGGCACAGAGCTCCGACCAGGTATGAACCTCTTCATTCATCCCGTGACGAGCTTCATAAACAGTGCCGGTGGCACTGCAGCGATAATCGTACGTTGGCATGTTAACCCTTTATCAATAAAACCACGGTTTCCATTGTACGCCAGCCGCGCCATTGTCGAAACAGAGCCAGAACAGAGCCAAGACTGCGCCCTGAGCACGCCAGCCGGTGCCGTTAGCGATCCGGCCATCGCAGACCGATTAACAGGACCGACACTGGTCTTTACCGAGCAGGCTGACTATCATCCGCAGACTCACACACCAAGGAGAGAACCATGAACTGCCTGTTCTGCAGCATCATCGACAAACAGATTCCGGCCGATATCGTCTACGAAGACGAACATGTGCTGGCATTTCGGGATATCAATCCTCAGACACCGCAGCACATGCTGGTGATCCCCAAACAACATATCGCCACCCTCAACGATGCCAACGAGGCCGATGCGTTACTGCTGGGGCGGTTATCCCTGGCAGCCGCCAAACTCGCAACCCAGCAGGGCTTTGCAGAGGCCGGTTACCGCACGGTCATGAACTGCAACGCCCACGGTGGCCAGACCGTCGACCATATCCACCTGCATCTGCTCGGCGGTAAAGCACTGGGCTGGCCACCGTTCACCGACCAGCTAAAGACCGTTTGATCCAATCTAATATTCAGCCACTGGCCACTATCGTCGGATCTATTGATCCGGCGCATAGTCTTCGCCCCAATAATCCAAAATCTACATTGCAGTGCAACATAAGCTTGCTATCATGCCTTTACTTTTTACGGTAAAAGGCAAGCAACATGGTTTTGGACAACACCCCTCCCGCACACGACCAGCTCGAATTTTTTATCGAACAGACCTCCAGGACACCACCGGTCAGCACCGCAGTCATCCACCCGGTCGATGCCAATAGCCTGATGGGGGCGATCGAGGCGGCTGAGCGCAGCATCATCGATCCGATCCTGATCGGCCCCGAAGACAAGATACGCACCACCGCCGAAGAGCACCAACTCGACATCAGCCAATACCGGCTCATCAACACCCTGCACAGCCATGACTCGGCCGAGACCGCGGTCAAGATGGCACGCTCGCGCGATGTGAAGATCTTAATGAAAGGTGGCATCTCGACCGATGAAATGCTGCGTGCGGTGGTCAACAAGACCAACGGGGTCAGAACCGAACGGCGCCTCAGCCATCTGTTTATGCTGGATGTGCCCAACTACCACAAACCCTTGATGATCAGCGATGCCGCGATCAATATCGCCCCGGACCTGAACATCAAACGCGACATCATCCAGAACGCGATCTATTTCTGCCACGCCATCGGTATCCCCGCTCCCAAGGTGGCGATTCTGGCGGCGGTGGAGAAGGTCAAGTCCAATATGCAGAGCACCCTCGACGCAGCAGCCCTGTGCAAGATGGCCGACCGTGGCCAGATTACTGGCGGCGTCCTCGATGGCCCGCTGGCGTTTGATAACGCCATCTCATTAGAAGCGGCGCTGGACAAACATATTAGCTCTGCGGTTTCGGGCGAAGCCGACATCTTGCTGGCGCCCGACCTGGAATCCGCCAACATGCTCGGCAAGCAGCTAATCTACCTCGCCGGTGCCAAGTCTGCCGGGCTGGTACTGGGTGCTCAAGTACCGATCGTACTCACCAGCCGCGCCGAGAAAACCCTGGGACGCCTGGCCTCCTGCGCTCTGGCAGCACTACAGATCACCCACGGAGACATTCGATGAACAGCATTTTCACCGTTAACGGCGGCTCCTCCAGCCTCAAGTGTGCGCTGTTCTGCATCAAAGGCGAGCAACCCGAACTGCTGTACAACTTCAAACTCAGCAACATCCTCGGTCAGGCCCGGGCCCAGATCAGCGATCAACAGGGCGAGCGGATCGCCGACCTGTCGCCGGACTTTTCCGAGATCGATCGTGACGGTCGCCACCAGGCCTGCCTGGATTTTGTATTTGCCTGGATCCGCG
>SDWN01000322.1 GCA_004195305.1 Neptunomonas sp.
AGATGTGTATAAGAGACAGGCCCAGGGGCTCGATAGTTCACAGAGCAGCAAGCATACCGGCAGCAGCCTGCTGCAGCGATTGGGCTCGGTACTCATTCCCAAAGCCGAAAAAAAACGTGCCGATATTGTCTACCAGCTGGAAACCGCGGGTTACCGCTCATCGCGCGCCACAGCCTTTTTCTACGGTGCGAAACTAACAGGATTTATTGTCACGCCTATATTGATTCTAGGTGGCATCATGCTGTTCACCCACCGGCCGGTACTGGACGATTTGGGTGTCGCCCTATTGGGTGGAATCGTGGCGTTCATTGCCCCTGGTTATTGGCTTAAACGGGCGATCCGTCGGCGTCAGCAACATCTACGCCACGGACTCCCGGACGCCCTGGATCTGATGGTGGTCTGTTCTGAAGCAGGCTTAGGTCTGAACGCTGCGATCATGCGGGTCGCGGACGAGATTGGCGTACAGCATCCTGAACTGTCTGATGAACTGCAACTGGTGATGATGCAGACTCGGGCGGGGATGGATAACCGCTCCGCCCTGAAGGAGCTGGAGCGGCGCACTGCCCTGGACGATATCGGCGCATTCGTGACCACGCTGCTCCAGGCCATGCGCTTTGGCTCCAGCATCGGCGAGAGCTTGCGGGTGTTTTCCGACGATATGCGAGACAAACGCTTGCAACGTGCCCAGGAGAAAGCGGCGCGGCTGAGTCTGACTATGTTGATGCCCATTACGCTGTGTATCTTACCGATGTTCTTTCTGATTCTGCTTGGACCGTCGATGCTCTCGCTAATGAAAACCATCTCGAAAATAACCGCCGGTGACTGAGGTTTATCCTGATGATAGGTACAGAAAAGACTTTGAAAGCAAGGCTGCTTTTACCCTGCCTGATCGTGGCCATACTGCTGACCGGCTGCAATACACTGCCTGCCGAGTCGGAGAAACACGCGGAGTATTCCAGCCTCGGTGACCCACAGGCCGCCTTGAGTTATAGCACAGCCTTCCCGATTACGTCGGCGCAGGAGGCAATTTTACGAGGAGATGCTGCGGTAGCCAAGGGCGATCTGGATCGCGCCCTGTTTGAGTATATCCGGGCACTGGAGAAAGAGGGGGCAGACCCAGAAATCCTCTATAAAGTGGGTCGCGTTCATCTCGCCCGCGGCGATACGCGACGTGCCGAGGTGGCATTTTTTATGGTCCTCAAAGAGATGCCAGACCATGCCGGAGGGCTCACCGAAGTCGGGATCATTCGCATGCGCCATCGTGATCACCCATCAGCCCAGAGTTTTCTCTCACGGGCGTTGCAGGTAACCCCAAAATCATCAAGGATCTTCAACGCCCTGGGGGTTCTTGAGGATATGCAAAAAAACCACCCACAGGCGCAAAGCAACTACGCCAGCGCGATTGCGCTGGATGGCAGAAACCCCCTCTACCTGAACAATCTGGGTTATTCACATTACCAGATGGGCGATTTGATTAACGCGGAGAAGGCATTTGTCGATGCGCTGAGGCTGGACCCCGGCTATGAACGAGCCTGGCGTAATCTGGCGTTAGTATATGCAAAATCCAGACGCTACTCAGAGGCGCTGGAGGCGTTCGGTAAAACCGAGCAGGATTACCAGGCGTATAACGATGTGGGGTATGTGGCGATGGTCACCGGCCGCTACGCGGATGCCCAGCGCTTCTTCGAGGAAGCCATCAGATTGTCGCCTATGTATTACGAGCTGGCCGAAAGCAATGCCAAGCGCCTTGTGGTATTGCAGCAAACGGCGCCAGCAGCCATTGCACAGCCGGTCGAAACAGGAGGCTGATTGAATATGCGGCTAACTCGATTAACACGATTACGACGAGCACAGCAAGGCGCTGAAACCGTAGAGATGCTGATTACATTGCCACTGTTCCTGCTGGTTTTTTTCATGATCATTGATTTCGCGATTACCGTTTACGACCGGGGAACTCTCATCGATGCATCACGCGAGGGTTCCAGGCAGGCCAGTCTGTATTGGGTTGACCCGTTGCTTTTCGATCCTGAAACCCCGGAGCAAAACCAACTGCTGAAACGGTTAATGGTCGAGAGTGTCATGACCTGGGTTGAAACTCGTCTGCTGATAGACCCAGCAGCGGCCGGGGTAAGCATGACCCTGAAGATCAACGCGGTGGATATGAGCAGCTTAACATTAACAGCGGCGGTGTCTGCCGGTGATGTGGTGAGCGTCGGCATTACCTATCCCCACAGTTATATCGGGCTCAGCAATTTAGCGGGCGTCAGCGGTCCATCGCTAACCGTGCAATCTGGCCAGGGCGTGGAGTAAAAGGAGAGCCTGATGGGATACAAAAAAGCGTTGCGCCTGCGTAGAACCCAAAACGGCGCGGAGATTGTCGAATTTCTGGTCACGCTACCGGTCGTACTGATTGTGCTGGCGATGATATTTGATTTTGGTGTGGCCTTTTCCGATCAGTCGATATTGACCCAGGCGACCCGCGCCGCCGCTCGACAGGTGATTCGCGGCGCCACCGATGCCGAGGCTCAGCAGGCCGCGGATCAGATAACGCTATCGATTTTATCTCGCGCCTCCTCAGATCCTCTGCCAACGGTCAGCGTCATTCGAACCGGGGTCGCTCCAGGAGATCCGGCAACCATATCGATCGTTCATAACTACGGATTTTTTCTGTTGCCCAGTTTCCTTGCCGGCATTACCAATATCAACCTGTCGGCCAGGACCGTGATGAATATGATGCCCAATTGAGAGAAGACACAGATGACAACTCTACTCCACACACAAAAAGGCGCATCCATCGTGCATTGGTTGGTCGCGATGGTGCCGCTGCTGGGATTTGGCGCGTTGGCCGTCGATCTCAACAACGTCTATCTGGCTCGCGGAGAGCTGCATAACGCTGCCGATGCAGGCGCTCTTGAGGGCGCTCGCCTGCTATACAATGCGGATGGTACGATCAACGTGGGGCAGACCGGAATCTCTGCCGTCAATGGTGCCACGGCAGCAGCCCAGGCAAATCTCAGCCAAGGCGATGCGGTAGAGATCGTGAGCGTCAATCGTGGCCATTGGCAGTTTATGACTAGCTTAGCCGATAGCGAGGGCATTGAAAGAGGCGGAGTTTTCAGCGCCAATGCCGCTCTTGAGCCGGCAGATCTGCGCGATATCAATGGTAATTTCAGAACCTTTCAAGACCTCAACCAGGACCTGGCTGAGATCAATGCGGTGGAGGTTGTTACGGCGCGTCAGTTGACGCCGGTTCAGGCCTTCTTCGGCCCTATCTTAGGCATTAACGATTACCAGGTGCAGGCGCGATCAGTCGCCTATGTCGGCTTCGCCGGCACCATACTCCCCGGAGAATTGGATGCACCGATAGCGATGTGTGAGCACCGACTAAAGGACGCAAACGGTAACTGGAGCTGTTCGGTCGGGCGCTTTATATCCAGTTCCGACAATGATGAACAGACCGCTGGCTGGACTAACTTTGAACAACCGGATCACTGTACCGGAGGTGCAAGCGCCAGCACCGTAAGGGACGTGTTCAGTTGCGGAGATCGCCTCAATCAAGAGATGCTGCTCGGCAAAGCGATGCAGACGGTGGGTGGAGAAGTGCAGACCGTGTTTCATGATCTCTACGATTGCTGGCGAGGTATTGCTGATACAGACCTGGACGGAGAGCCAGATCAGCCATGGGTTATGAAACTTCCCGTCATCCAGTGTAGCGATTCCAATCCGGGGCCTTGCAATCAACTGATTGGCGCCATCGCTATGGAGGTGCTGTGGGTCGTAGAGCAGGTGAATGCCAACAGGATCAATGATGAAGCCCCGAGGCAGATGGGTGAATGGGCCAGCGATAACCCCGATGGTAAACAACGCTGGGATTCTTTTGTCACTCATTTTCAAATCAAGTCGGGTCCGGACGATGGGCTGGCTCTTTGGCAAGATCCGCCCGGTGATAATGGCTTCCGCCAGAAGACGATCTATATGAAGCCGAGTTGTGAGGCTCAAGACCCGGTTGGCGGTACCGGAGGGGCCAATTTTGGTCTTCGCGCAGCGGTTCCCGCGCTGGTTCGCTGAGGCGAGCTTGGCAGGATTCTGAGCAGAGCTGTTGTTTGATGACCTGTAGGTTTAGCAGAGAGTGGCATCTAATTTGCCGATGTTAAATAAGTAACTGTTTTTTCAAGGAGTCGTCACGTGAAAAACAAAATCCAAAGCTGCCTGGCTGCAACTCTGTTGTTATTCTCTGCCACGTTATCGCCGGTATACGCAGATAGTGCGGTATCCGAACGTATCTTTTTCATTCAACAAGATGGTCGGCATGCGATGGTGTATACGACCAGTCGCAGTGATTATAGCGACTACAGTCTCTGGTTTAACGAAAAAAGCGGCTATGGTCCAGAGGACTACCTGAAGAACTTTCTTTATCTTTTTCCAAATACTGGGACCTGGGCGAGCGAAGCCAAAGACGGTTCAATGGTCCTAAAGCTACCCCAGGGGGATTTTGCCAGCCTGCGATGGGTTGATCTTGCAGATAAGGGCCGGCTTAACGTGGATAGCGACAATGTCTATGACTACCAGAGTTGGGATAGTGCGGCCGACGCGACCACTGCTGAAGGACACTTGGGGTTGTGGAACAGCCCCGGCGATTTTGAGCAGATCGCCTGGTCATTCGTGTTCCCGGAAAATCTGGAGCCCGTCACCTATTCGGTCAATCACGAGGGTAAGTGGGTGCAACGGCATAATACCATTACCTACTATGGTAACAATGTTAACAATCTCGTGTTTAGTGTCCGGTATCGCCCGGCCTCTGGCGATGCTTACCAAGATATAAAGAGCCTTGAAGGAGAGGGCGTTGAGGTCGAACAGCAGCCGACGGGTATCAAGATGACACTGGCCGAAACCCTGCTTTTCCCTTCTGGAGTTGCGACTATATCAGCTGCAGGGAAAGCGTTGCTGGACAAGCTCGCCGACAGTTTGAAACTACAGCATTCTCTCCATGTGGTGGTGGCGGGTCATACCGACAATATCTCCATCAGTAAATCGTTGACGAAAAGATTTGCGACCAACTGGGAGCTTTCGTCAGCCCGTGCCATCAACATTATTCATTACCTTGTGAGCCGGGGTGTGGCCGAACCTCGCTTTGAAGCCCAGGCTTTTTCATTTATGCGGCCAATCGTTTCTAACGACAGCGAGGCAGGTCGTTTAAAAAATCGCCGCATCGAAATTATGCTTACGGAAGTGGATAAGGGCATTTGATATCGAATGTTGGCTTTTTTTGCCCTTGGCTCGAACTCTAATTCACGGATCCGAGTAACAGCTACGGGGCGTACGGACAGGTAAATCTGTCGATATAACTTTATTACGCTGCCACCGCTAGTCGGCCCAGGTCGACTCGCCAATACCGATGCTTCCGTTGTTATCTTTATCCCAACGCTTAATACCTACGGATGTCAGTTCCTGGAAACCATCCCCGTCTTGTCCCGTACTGGGTATCGGTGTGGCTCTGAGGGTATAGCCGCTGTTATCTGCGGTCTGTAGCTGTCTCTTATACACATCT
>SDWN01000324.1 GCA_004195305.1 Neptunomonas sp.
GTGCGATCCGTACCCAAACCAGCGGTGATGTTTTGGTTAACGCACAAAATGTCTCCCAATTGAGTGCAACGGCCCTGACCGCCAGTGCCGGTGGGTCGGAGTCCGTGGGTATCATTGCGTCGTTTAATAGCATGGGACAAGAAGCCTCTAACGTGCTGTTCCAGGCCATTGACGCACTCTTGGGGCAGGATTTTCTGGTTGGTCAGCAACCGACGTATGCCAAAGCCTATATTGTTGATTCCACGGTTGATGCCGATGGCGATCTTCGCGTCACCGCTGATAACAGCGCTATGCTGCAAGCGACCACCGGTAACGAGCAGAATGTCACGCCCACCAACTCTTTTTTGATCGCCCAGAAATTCGGCAATAAAAAAGCCAACGCCACCGGAGGCATGCTGGCGTCTAACAAGGTCAGCACTGAAGCCGATGCTTATATCAATTTCACGACCGATTATCTGACGAACAGCGGATCGACCCTTATCTCTGCCGGCGGCACGTTGGAAGTTGCTGCCAAAGATGAAGCGCGTATTGAGGCCAACAGCTCGGTGATAGTCACGGCGGTCAATACCAACAATCTGTCTGCAATCTATGATGTGGCCGAGGCGCTTGGCGCCTACGACTATGACTACACCACGGCATCCGGATCCAAAGTTTTGATTCCCGGCGTGCTCGCTTCGATCGTTGAGGGTACCCGGGTCCGTCTGGCGTTAGACTATGCGGGGCCGGGTGACGCTGATTATGGCGATGGCGGTTCCGTCTACGAGTACAAGGGTGGTCTAGGTCTAAGTGCCATCGATTTAAGCGGTATCGATTACAGCCTCGGCGCGAATTGGGAAAAGGTCACCCTCGGTAAAGACGACACTAACTTCTTTGATAACGTCGGCAATTTGAGCGCGTCACCGGCCCGAGCTTTTGCCGGGCTGGTGGTGCTCAATGATGTGCGCGCCAATGTGACCGCGCATATCGAAGATGCGACGGTTAATGCCGGCGAAGTCCGGGTCACTGCGCTGGAAAATGCCTCGTTGATTGCCGCTAGCCAGAGCAATGTCACCGCCTCGGGCGGCAGTATCAAGAAAAGCTTCGGCGAGGGTTCGGTCAAGACCTTCAATATCCAGATCGCCACCAACATGGTGCAGGCGCAGGCCGACGCCTTTATCAGCAACAGTTCACTGACCACCACGAATACCGGCACGACCGGCGATGTGACGGTGGATGCGCAAAATACTGCCGGGATCGATGCCAGTATCAATACCGCGGTGGATTCGGGTGAAGTCGCCATCGGCCTCACCTTCGCCTTTAACACGATGGGCTGGAAGGCGCAGAATGTGTTGTTCAATGCGCTCGATGCCATCGCCGGTGATTCGCTGTTTGGCGATGAACTCGCTACCGAAATGTACGACGAGTCCAACATCACCGATGCCCGCGCCAATGCCTGGATCGAGAAAACCACCGTCGATGCCGCGGGTGACCTCAGTGTCACCGCTGACAATGCCGCCCGCCTGAACGCGACCGTCAGCAATGCGGCCGATTCGGCGGCTTCAGCCTTCTACGATGCGTCCGGTAAGGCGATCGGCTTCGTGTTGTCGATGAACAAAGTCGCCAGTTCGGCGACCGCCTATATCGATAATGCCAGTGCTACCGCCGTCGTTAACCCAGTGACTAGCGAGAACGTACGCGCCGCTGGTGATCTGATTGTTCGCGCCGAAGACAATGCCGAGTTTTACGCCAACGTCAAAATGGTCTCCTCCTCCGTCACCACCAATGACGGTGGCCTGAGCGTTATAACCGGCACCATCGATGATCTGCTCAATGCCGATTTCAGCACCTCCGAAACCCAGGTCAATATCGAACTGGGTGAACGCGTGCGCTTGGCGGCCGATTACAGCAATGGCGGCAATGCCGGTAGTGTCTACCAGTACATGGGGTCGCTCGATGAAGGCAAAGGTATTGATCTGAGTGATCAAGATTACAGTGACGCGGGTTACTGGAAGGAGGTGTTGGAAACCCAGTTGTTCCCCGAAGGGGTCAACATGGATAACTCGGACTCCAATGCCATGGGCGGCCTAGTTGTCTATAACGACCTGCGTGTCGACACGCTTGCCAAGATTGTTAACGCCGATGTGCGCGCTGCCTCCATCGATGTTGAAGCGATTGAAAATGCCATCATCAGCGCTGTGGCGGAAAGCTCTGTCACCTCATCGGGGGGGAGTGCCTTTACCGGAGAGGGTGACTCGATCGCACTCAACGGCACCATCGCGACCAATGCACTGTTGAGTTCGGCCAAGGCTTTCATCGACGACAGCACGATCAATACCACTGCGGCTTCCATCAATGTGCATGCCGAAAACAGCTCCGATATCAAAGCCAAGACACTGACTTCAACGTCCACCGGTGCCAAAGCAGTGGGCGTGACCCTGGCCTTCAACTCAATGGGGTGGAAGACCCAGAATATTCTATTCAATGCCATCGATACGTTGATCGGCGGCCAGCCGGACTTCTCGACCCTGTTCAACGCAGACCAGCCCGCGTCCGTTGAAGCCTATATCGAAGATTCAACCGTCACCGCCGCTGGCGCTATATCGGTTACTGCGTTATCAAAAGCGCAGCTCAATGCCATTTTGAGCAACGATACCCAGTCGGCGGCCTATTCGTTTGGGCAGGACGACGGTGCTTCGGGTTACGCCGTGGGAGCCGTGCTGACCAGCAACATGGTTAACAGCCAGGCGAAAGCCTATATCAACTCGACCAGTACCGTGCGCAGCATAACCGCCAATGGCGGCGGGGTTATCGTTCATGCCCAGGATAATGCCGGTATTAACGCGGATACCAGTCTCACCGCAGCCTCTTCCTCGGTCAACGATGGTGGCTTAACCCTGCTGACCCAGTTTGCCGACAAGCTGTTGCAGGAATACCAATACACCGACCGCTCGGGCGTGCAGGATCTTAGTGTGGGGCAGCAGGTGCGGATCGATGATATCGATTACAGTATCGTCGGCTCGCCCACGCTGGAAGTGGCCAAGGGCGATCGCGTTGAGATTGATGCAACGGTAACCGATGGCTCTGCAGTGTCTGGAGAGATCTACGAGTACATTGGCGATACCGCGCTGACGACCAGCCATGCCGCCGGTATCGATCTGGCGGGACAAACCTATACCGATACCAATTTGTGGAAACAGATCGACGCGACGCCGGGCAGTGTCTATCAATTCGTTGGATTCCAGGATATCGACCCGCAATCGGTTAATTACACAGCGCTGGACTTCAGCGCCGCCGATCTGGATGTCGATCTGGGTATTGAAGATTTCACTAATGCTCTGCGCTGGCGTGAAATATCCACGGTGGATGTTCGTAACATCATTCCGGGTGTCAGCTTTAATATCACCGATTCAGATTCGTCCGCGTTTGGTGGTATGGTCGTTCGCAATGATGTGCGCAGCGATGTAGAGGCGAGCATCAACAAGGCTGCGGTGACGGCCGACGGCGATGTCGACCTGCAGGCGCTGGAAACAGCCATCATTATCGCCAATGACACCAGCGTGGTCAGCTCCAGCGGTGGCAGCACCTTTGGCGGCGGCACCTCATTGGCCGTCAATGGCATCATCGCGACCAACCTGGTGCTCAGTGAGGCGGACGCCAAGATCACCAGCAGCACGGTGGATACCGAGGGTTTCAGCTACAGCAGCAGTTTTGGCCATGACATAACGGCCAGTTTTACCGACCCTTCCACCCTTGATGCCGGGGAGCAGGTTAAGACTGCCGCGGCCACGATTTACCGCTATGCCGGGGCGTCACTCAGTAGCGCCGATGGCGATAGCATCGATCTGGCCAACGAAAATTACGCCGACACGGATCGTTGGGTTGAGGTTAATGGCAGCGTTTTAGTGGATGCTCAGAATACCTCCACCATAAACGCGACGGTAGACAGCAAAATTGATTCCAATGGCACCTCGGTCGGTGTGACGTTAGCCTTCAACACCATCGGCATCAAACCCCAGAATTTCTTGTTCAATACCGTCGATGCACTGGCCGGTACCAACATCGCGAACGAACAACCCGCCGCGACCCGTGCCTTTATCGAAGATTCGGCGGTTATGGCGGCAGGTGGGATCGGAGTGACGGCCTTGTCGGATGCCGATATCGACGCGGTGATTGAGAACGCGGCTACCGCCATCACGGCCACCATCGGTGACGGTGACGATGATACCGGCACGATATCGGTGGGCGCTGTCATCGCCATGAATAAGCTCAGTACCGAGGTACAGGCGTACATCGATAACACCGGTGCGTCGACGTCGATCGTACGAACCCAAGCCGGCGATCTGACTGTTCTGGCGGTTGATACCTCAGATATATTTGCCGATGTCGCTGTCAGCGCTCTGGCGGTATCGGTGGATCTAGGTAATAACAAAACCCGCTCGATTGCAGTGGGTATCAGCATTTCTCGAAATGAAATCCGCAACGATATGGCCGCCTTCATTAACAGTGCTGGCGATAGCAGCAATGCCGTTGAAGCCAAGGCGGGTAATGTCATTGTGTTGGCCAGTGAGACGGCGACCATCGATTCGAGTTCGAGTGCAACAGCCATTGGTGTTGCGGCGAGCCTGAATAAGGAAAGCCTGGCTTTCAGCGCGGGTGGCGCCAGTGCTATCAACGTGATTTTGGGTAATGCCAATGCTTATCTAGACAGTTCGGTGGTTAAGGCGGCGGGCTCGGGTAAAGGAGCCGTCAGTCTAACGGCGACCAATGCGTCTACGATCGATTCCACGGTGGATGTGACTGCCGTATCGGTTGCACTCTCCGGTGGCGCGAGTGCAAAGGCCGCGGCGATCGGCTTCTCGTTTGCAGCCAACATGATCGGCTGGAGCAGTTTGAATTCGGAAGAACGTATGCAGGTTATGGCCTATGCGCAGGATTCCGACATAACGGCTGACAATGGACTGGCACTCTGGGCGCAGTCTAATGCTCGTATCGATGCAACGGTTAAAACGACCACCGTTGCCGTTTCAGCATCGGCAAAAAGTGCCGGCGGGCTGACAGCCGGTGGTCTGTTGACCATCAATAAAGTGTCTACCGATGTCAAAGCCTACATTGACGGTGATACTAGCCGTGCTTCGATAAATACCAGCGGCGGTGATATTTCCATCACTGCCATAGATACCAGCGCTATCAAGGCGGATGCTCAGGCCGTTGCGGTCTCGGCCAGCCTGTCGGGCAAGACGGCAGGAGCGCTGGCCATTGGTTTGTCGGTGGCCGACAACCACGTCAACAATATTGTCGCCGGCTATATTCGCCAAGCGGATGTGCTGACCGCAGGCGGAGATGTCACGGTTAAGGCCACCGATGTCGACCCGACCAGCGGTGCTACAACCTCGATCGAGGCCGAATCGATCGCTGTCGCGGTGTCTGCGGCGATAGGAAAAACCGGTATCGCGCTCAGCGGTGGTGCCGCCGTCGCGACCAACACCATTCTCAGCACCACCAATGCCTACCTTGAGAACAGCACGCTGGGTAACGCGGCTGGCACCAACAAGGTCGGTCTGGTCGATCTGGATGCCAGCAGCACGGCGCTCATTGACGCCACCGTGGGGGCGGTCGCCGCCAGTGTCAGCTTTGGTGGCAAGGCTGGGGTC
>SDWN01000330.1 GCA_004195305.1 Neptunomonas sp.
ATAGACCGCAACATCACCAAACAGCGGATCTTGTTTTTGGACCGCTTCGGGATACCGGACTTCAACCACCTCGACCCCGTCACTCGGCTTGAGTTTGATCTTGTCACGGTAGAGATAATAATCAGACTCAATCTGCCAATGCAGACGATACACGCCCCCTCCCAGCTCATTGAAACTAAACTGGTAAGCCTGCTCAACCGGTAACGGACCGTCGCTATTGGCGATCAGCTTATCGAACAAAGAGGCCTGCGTCAGCCCACTTAGCGATAGCAGCAGCCAGACACTTAACAGCCACGGAGAGAATAGGGTACGTTTGAAAAAAGCAGCCATCAGTTAAGAGTTCCTATGCGCTGACAAAAACAACAGTTAGCCTAATGGACCCACCGTCACCCTTAGAAGTTCATCTAACAGACACTTAGAACCAATCATTATTACGCTGCCGACGCTTAGGCAGATGAGGGACGATCAAACCAATCAACAAACCACCCAGCACCAGCGCCCCACCCCGCAGGAACCAACCCATCAGGTGGGTTTCGTCCATGGCGCCGATCTCCTGCTTTAAGCGACCAACCTCGTTCTGAAGCTGGGAAACTTCAGCGGTGTACTGAGTCTGCTGGTTGTTAGCATTGACCAGATCTGATTCCAACCCTGCCAGCGCCTCCCCCTGCTCGTCGGTGAGCTGGCGGCTCCGCGCTAGCGCTTTCTCGATTTCAGGCAAGCGCACAGCGAGACTCTGTCCCTTGTCTACATATTTACCCTGAACCCAACCTTCGGTGCCTTTGGCTAAGCGCACCTTGACATACCCGCCACCCTCATCTCTGGTTAAAACATCGAGCATGGTACCGCTGGGCAGGTTGGATATGATCCGATATTTATTGCTCGGACCACTATGCATAAACACAGAGACCTCATCGCTGATATGGTACTCAGCACTATTTACCATTCCAGACATCAGTAAAACCAATAAGAACAAACTGTTACGCATACCATACATTCCTAAACAAAAACGAGACGAAACTACAAAAAAGTCAATTATAACAGCCTCTCCGCCCTAGGTTAAACCGCTAATATTAATGCTCGATACTGGTATGATACGCGCTGATTATCGCCTTGGAGATCAAAATGACAGCGCTGCTTTCTCCCCGCCCCTTGCAACAAGCCCTATTGCAAGCCCTACATAGACAGCAGACGATCCTGACCCCCAACCGCCGCCTGAGCCGGAACATTCTCGACAACCACGCCCACCGTCAGCGCCAGCAAGGGATTCAAGCCTGGCATACACCCGCAGTGTTTTCACTCGAAGGCTGGGCGCGGCAACTGTGGCAGCAGCTCCAGGACAGCAACCACCCCCTGGGACGAGCCCTGTTACTCGAGCCCCGTCAGGAGCTGCAACTCTGGAAGCAATGCCTGGAGCAAGACCCCGAGACCCAACAGTGGCTGCAGCCGGCGGGCGCAGCACGGCATGCGCAACAAGCGCTGAAGACACTGCAACTCTGGCACCAGCAACCCCGATCGGAACAGCTGCAACCTTTTGTCGATGACGGCTTCATATTCGGCCGCTGGCATGACAGCTTTAGGGCTCGCTGCAAAGAACCCAACGCCATCACCTTTTGCGATGCCGTCGAGCGCTTAATCGACGCCTTTCAACAGGGCGTACTCACTAAGCAGCCGCATGTATGCCTGACCGGGTTCCAGGATATAGCCCCCCTCTATAAGTCCCTGTTGGCTGCCGCCTTCGTGCAACAGCAGCAACTCCAGAGCGAGACCTCCCCCGGGCACTGCCAACGCCTGGGCTGCGATAGCGTCGAACAGGAGATTCAGCTGGCCGGGCAATGGACCCGGCAGATCCTGCAACAGTTCCCCGGCGCAAGCATCGCCATTGTTGATCCGCAGCTTAGCGCCAGACACAGCCTGCACGACCGCATTTTCCGGCAAACCCTCGAACCTAGCCGACTGTTTGCAGACGCAGCGGTTGATGCACCCCTGTTTAACATGTCGATAGGTACACCCCTGGCGGACTGCCCGGTTATCGACAGCGCATTTGTACTACTAGGCCTGGCCAACCGCCCGCTATCGCTCGATGAACTGCCTGCACTGTTTTATAGCCCCTTCATCGCCGGACTTGAGCAGGAACTGGAGGCGCGCATCGAACTGGAACGACGCTTACGCCGACTGGGTCTGGACGCACTTTCGCTGACCCAGATATTGCAACAGCTGGCACGCATGAACACGCGCCAGAGCGACCCCACGCTGCAGAGTCCGCAACAGAGCCCTGAACAGGGCAGTCCTTGTTGCCCGGTCTTGGAAAACGCACTGCAGCGCCTGCAAAAAATGCAGCGCTTACCCAAACGCGCACTCAATGCCTGGGGCCCCTGGTTTGTCGCCACACTGACCCAACTAGGCTGGCCCGGCCAACGCCAGCCCAGCAGCCTTGAGTACCAACAGATCAAACAGTGGTACGCGCTACTAGCAGGACTGGCCCGTTTCGACTGCATTCTGGACGACCTGAGCTTCAGCGACGCATTAAAACTATTACGCACAGAGAGCCAAAGCACCGTTTTTCAAGCCCAAACACCCGATTCTGCGGTTCAGATCCTGGGCCCGCTGGAAGCCGCGGGACTACGCTTTTCCCACCTCTGGGTTATGGGACTTAACGACGAGAGCTGGCCCGCGCCCCCCGATCTCAATCCGCTGCTACCTGCTGCTTACCAGCAGGCGATGCAGATGCCACACGCCTGCGCTGAGCGCGAGCTGAATTTCGCCCGGCAACTGACCCAGCTGTTTGCTGCCAGCGCAGAACAGGTTGTATTCAGCTACCCTCTGCGACGCAACGATCAGATTCTTCGCCCTAGCGCCCTGATCTGCGATCACCCCGCAGTAACGCCGGAACAACTGCTGCTCAGCCCCGAGCAGCGCTTCAGCGAACAGAAACAAACGCCTCACCTCTCCAGACTACAAACCGACGCCCCGCTGGAGCGGATAGATACCGCCCGAGCACCCTGCATCTCCAACGAGGAACGCGATCAGCTTGGCGGTGGCAGCGCCATCCTGACCAACCAAGCACTCTGCCCGTTCAGCGCCTTTGCCATCCATCGACTCGGCGCCAAACCCCTGGAACGCTCGCAAACAGGCCTGAGCCATGCGGACAGAGGCAATCTGCTGCACGCAGTCCTGGAGCGGATCTGGCAACAGCTGCACTCACAGCAAGATCTATTGCAGACCGAACCTGCAGACCTGCAGCGGCTTATTGACAGCGCTATCGAACAGGCCATGATGCCGTTCCGAAAACAGGCCCCCGACTGGATGGGGCAACGCTTTTGGCAACTCGAACAGAGGCGCTTACACCGCCTAACCGAACGCTGGCTAGAGGAGGAACGAGCACGACCTGCGTTCAGCGTCGTTGCGGTAGAAAAAGCGCTGAACACGGAGCTTCTGGGGGTGCCTTTACGGCTGCGCATCGATCGAGTTGACCGCCTGCAAGACGGTAGCGAACTGCTGATCGATTACAAATCCGGCACCCCAACAGTGGCCGACTGGTTCGGCGAACGTCCGCGCCAACCGCAGCTCCCCCTCTACAGCCTAGCCACTCACCACCCTGTCTCCGCGCTCGCCTTTGGTCAAATTAACGCCGCAGAAGTAACCTTCAAGGGGATCTGCGCCAACACATCTCCGGCACCTGGAATCGCCCCCCTGACACAACTGCGCAACCCGCCCTGCGCCGATTGGGAGCAGATGACCGGACTGTGGCAGCAAACTCTGGAACGACTCATGACCGACTTTATTGCCGGAGAAGCCTCGGTTGCTCCGCTCGATCCCAACGTGTACCAGTACTCACAATTACAGCCACTGAATCGTTATTACGAACTAGAGCGACTTAACCCAACCACAACCCTGAATACGAGCCCAGAGATGGCACCTGCAACGGAGCCAAGCCATGACTGATCCGATCGATCTGGGCAATCGCCAACTCGCGCTCGACCCGCACAGCTCGTTCAGCGTTCGCGCTCCCGCCGGCTCAGGAAAAACCGAGCTACTGACCCAGCGGGTGCTGATGCTGCTGGCCCGGGTACAGCGTCCCGAAGAGGTGATCAGCATCACCTTTACCCGCAAGGCGGCTGCGGAGATGCGCGACCGACTCCTGAAAGCCCTGCGCCTGGCCGAGAATGACCAGCCACCCGCATCTGAATATCAACGTCAAACCTGGCAATTGGCACGACAGGCACTGGCCAACGATCAGCGTCATGGCTGGAACCTGCTGCAGAACCCGGCGCGGCTGCAGATCAAGACCATCGATTCACTCTGCGCCAGCCTGACCCGGCAACTGCCGCTGCAGGCCCAATTTGGCCTGCAGCCCGATATCGCACCCGACGCCACAGCGCTGTACCAGCACGCGGTACAGCGCTTACTGGGGCAACTGGAAAGCAACGACCAGCTGGCCGAGCCGCTGGGGCAACTGCTGCTCCATCTGGATAACAATATTGAACGCATCGAAGCCCTGCTGATGTCCATGCTGGCGCGCCGCGACCAATGGCTGCCGCTGATCGGCAGTGGCGAACAGGTCCGCCAGGCCCGACCAATCCTCGAAGCCGCATTAGCCCAACTGGTGATCGATGAGCTCTCGGCCCTGCAACAACAACTCCTCCCGTTCGCCAGCAGCCTGGCGGCACTGGCAGACTACGCAGCGCGCAATCTTGAGCAGGATTCACGCGAATCCAGCCTGCGGGGCTGTCTTGGCCTGACCGACCTGCCTCTGGGAGAGCCACAACAACTGCCTCTATGGCAAGCGCTGGCCGAACTATTGCTGACCAAGGAGGGCAACTGGCGCCGCAGCGTCACGGTCGCCAACGGTTTTCCAGCAGGTAAGACCAAGGACGAAAAAGAGCAGGCTAAAGCCAGAAAAACGGAGCTGCTTGCGCTGATTGGCCTGCTCAAGCAACAGCCCGGCATATTGCCACGACTGCAACGACTGAAACGCCTACCCGCTGCTCGGTATCAGGAAAGCCAGTGGCGCATCCTCGCCGCCCTGACCCAGGTACTCCCCAACCTGGTTGCCCAGCTGTGGCTCTGTTTCAGCGAACAGAGCCAGGTGGATTACACCCAGATCACCACATCCGCACTGCAGTCACTCGGCGATGAAGAACAACCCACCGACCTGTCACTGCTGCTTGATTACCGCATCAGTCATATTCTGGTCGATGAGTTCCAGGATACCGCCTCACCACAGATTGAACTGCTGAAAAAGCTCACCTACGGCTGGCAGAACGGCGACGGCCGAACCCTGTTTATCGTCGGCGACGGGATGCAGTCCTGCTACGGCTTCCGCGATGCAAACGTGGGATTGTTCCTGGAGGCTCGACGCCATGGCATCGGCGCGATCAAACTCCGGCAGGCCGATCTATCGGTCAATTTCCGCTCGCAGCAACAGGTCGTCGAATGGGTCAACAGAGTCTTTAAAGGCGCATTCCCCGCCGAGGACGACATATCCAGAGGAGCGGTCAGTTATTCCGACTCCGTCGCGTTCAACCCGCCTCTGGAAGGCGCAGCGGTCTGCCTGCATGGCCTGGTCGACTACCCCGACAGCCTCAGCAAGACCCACGCCGAAGCCCGGCGGGTGGTCGAA
>SDWN01000335.1 GCA_004195305.1 Neptunomonas sp.
AGATGTGTATAAGAGACAGGAACCTGGCTCAAGCCCGCAGGCTGCTTAACGTCGAGATCAAAGAGCAACCGGCTGACGCGGCCGAGGCACCAGAGCTCTCGCAAAAGAGTCCCTATACCTGTCCTGCCTGCGGCGGGTCCATGATCGTGATTGAGGTACTCACGCAGGGTCAGTTGCCTCGTGCACCACCGAGGCAAGCCGCATGAACCAGACTGGAATGAGCCAACTTCAAAACTGTCGATCCAGACCGGCAGGGCCACAGAGCATGCGCTGTGTTGAGAAAGTGCGATATCAGTCTGTTGTTACCGATTATCCAGGTGATCTGAGTGGTACTGAACGCATCAGATCCACCGGTAAAGCGATAAAGAAAACAATGAATACGCCTGCTGTGCTGGGTCTTATCGGGTGGAGCGATACCCTAATCCCCATAGACCTACCGCCACTGCAAATCCGAGCTTCGAGCCCCGCGGTTTCCTACATGTCGTTTTCTGCAACACCTGCCCGCTGATACTGTTGAGTGCACATCCGAAGCTCAACCTTGCGGGCCGGTATCGCAGAACACTAAGACATTGCGGCCATCGTTACTGACTTTACCACTGCTACAGATCATGCAGCATTTTCATGAAGTGCTTGGCGGTCACAATGCCGCTCGCCATTCCTAGCAGGTGCACCTGCTCCTTCCTTTCAGGAGGTATGCATTACAGCTATATCGACCTTGAGCGCCATCTCCACACTGGATCGTTGCCAACCCTCGCTTAACTACTGCTGATTTTTTACAATGTAAGCACTGTTAACAGGGCGTTAACCCTGCCAACAATCCACATATACTGCATATTTCCTGCAGAATAATACGGTATCAGCATGCACATCCTCGATCTGCTAGGGCTGGCGATTTACTTCATTATGTTGATCGTGATCGGCTACCTGAGTTCACGCCAGATTAAATCCAGTGACGATTTTGCTGTCGCGGGAAATCGCATCACCTGGCCGATTCTATTCGCCACCCTGGCGGCCTCTTTTCTCGGTGGTGGCGCATCGATGGGCCGTGCGGGTAAGTCCTTCACCGATGGCTATGTGTTTATGTTTGCCGCCTTCGCCTTCCCACTTGCGACGGTTCTTGCGGGGCTGTTTATCGCCCCCAAACTCAAGCGTTACATCGGCGCTCACACTGTCGGTGATATCATGGCCCATCACTACGGTGCACCCTCCCGACTATTTACCGGACTGTTCTCGCTGGTCTACTGTATCGGTATCCTCGGAGCCCAGGCACTGGCTATAGGCACGGTATTCAATGCAATCCTTGGGATCGAAGTCAGCACTGGCATTCTGCTCGGCATGGCGGTGGTATTGCTCTACTCCACCCTCGGCGGCATGTGGGCCGTGATCCAGACCGATGTCGTACAGTTTCTGATGCTGGCCCTATTTATCCCTATAACACTGGTTATCGGACTCCAACAGGTAGGTGGCGCCGAGGCGTTAATTGAACGGCTACCCGCGCTTCATTTCAGTGTTATGGGCGATTACAGCACCGGTTTGTTTGTCAGTATTTTTATCGCCTATTTACTCGGAGAAACACTGGTACCACCTTATACCCAACGGGCATTGGCGGCGCCCGATTCGCGCAACGCCAAAATCGGTTACACCGTCGCGGGCTGCTTCGGTTTCGTGTTCTATTTTATCAGCGCAACCATCGGCTTGGTGGCGCTGGTGCTGTTCCCCGACATCAGCCCCGACCGGGCGATGCCCGAATTGATCCGCAGCGCACTTCCGATCGGCCTGACAGGATTAGTGTTAGCCGCGTTGTTGGCCGTAGTGATGTCGACTGCCGACTCCTACCTCAACTCCTCCGCGGTGGTGTTCGTCCGTGATATTTATCAGAGCTTCATCGACCCCAGCGTCGACGACAACCAACGCCTATGGATCGAGCGCGCAGTGACGTTGGTGATTGGTATCGGCGCGGTCATCTTTGCGCTTTACGCCACTTCGATTATCGATGCACTGTTATTGAGTTATGCCCTCTGGGCGCCGACCGTCCTGATCCCCTTCGTGTTGGCGGTGTTGTTGAATCTAAACTGTTCTCGGGCGGCGTTGTGGGCGATGCTGTCAGGCGCTGTGGTGACAATTTTGTGGAAATGGGGACCACTGGAACTTGAGCAACTGACCGGACTGACCGGCTTGATCGCTGGTGTACTGACCAATTTGACTGTCTTTACCCTGATCTACCTATTGCTCCGCCATCCTTTTAGTCCGCCAAGCTCCATGACATTAACCACCCCATCAACAAAGCCCGGAGCCTGACCATGCACTGGTATGAACTGACCATCTACGGGCTCTCAGCCGTATCCGTTGTAACCGCCATTGCAATCGGAGTGCTCGCCTACCGTTTCTTCAGTAACGATTAACCGCTTAGTCTTGGGTGAGAGGTATACGGCGATGATAAGAATACTGTTACTGACCTTATTACTAGTCAGCAGGCTTACTCTGGGCGACTCCGAAGCCAGGCCCCACCCCGAAGTTAAGGTCGCTACCTTCGCAAACTACGCCCCGTTCTGTTTCTACGCGGCCGATGCCGACCAATCTCAATACCAGGAGGTCATCGAACCGGGACAACGCTCGAGGCTATTTCGCGGTTTGGCCTGGGAAGTCGTACTCAACAGCTTCCAACGATCCGGCTACCGCGTGCATCTATATATCGTCCCGTGGACACGCGCAATGAAGATGCTGGATCAGGGCTTGGTCGACGCCGTATTCCCAGCGATCAAGAATCCGAGCCGACTGGCAAAGTATCAATTTTCGGCTCAGCGGGTCTACCCCAAAAACGACTTGTTGCTCTACACCCGTGCCAATGATCAGCAATTAATTACCGGGCTGGACAATTTGGCGGGGAAGCGGGTAGCTACGATACGCGGTTTTTCCTACGGCTCGACCTGGGACCAGTTCACTAGCAGCAACGACCTCAATAACATTAACGTCAACGATGCAAAACAGGGCTTTAATCTTCTCGAAAAAGGCCGCATCGATGCCTTGGTCGGATACCAGCTATCCCACGATTACCACCTGAAGAATTGGAACAAAACAGCGCTATTCAGTAAGACTGCCGCTTTTGACCAAGCACACTCTTTTCTGATGGGACGATCGGATAACGCCCCCCTGATGAATGACTATGACCAAGGGCGAGCGGCCTTAGACCAGCAAGGTGACTACCAGCAACTGCTGCAAAAATGGGGCATGGACGGGCTCGATTAACGCCCGTAATCTTTCCCGATACCCAATTATGACTATTAAGGAAACGGGCTCGGCACGAAGTAATCCGAATAAAAAAACCGCCCGAAGGCGGCAAAGAAAAAGCCGGTGAGTTGGAGATGGAACCAGCCGGCACTCTCAAACGGTGAAGTTTTCTATTGCGCCGCCACCACCGACAGTTCAACCAACACATCGGGACGCGCCATCCGCGCTTCGACACAGGCTCGGGCGGGTTTTTTACCCTCGGCAACCCAGGCGTCCCAAACCGCATTCATCGCGGCAAAGTCTTTCATATCGCGGATATAGATCGTCACCGACAGCATTCGATCACGATGGCTACCGGATTCAGCCAGCAAGCTATCGACCTGATTCAAACAACGCTGGGTTTGCTCGGCGGTATCCCAGGCGGCATCGCTGGCGGTCTGGCCGCACAGGTAGATAGTGCCGTTGTGCTTGACGATTTTGCTCATGCGTTCGGTTGAACCGATTCGTTCGATAGACATTATGTCCATTTCTCCAAAGTTATTATCCCGGCTCGATGCCGGAAAACGGGGATAGGCGAAGGGAGTTGAGAAAATTCTGCTTTGCATAGTCAACCTAAAGCACCTTGCGTTCGAAGCGGTCGATGCGAAAGGCATCCAGGCAAAATGCACTCCTACCACGGCCGATCAGTTCGGCCATCACCTGACCGACGATGGGTCCCATCTGAAAACCGTGGGCGGAAAATCCGAAGGCATGCCAGGCATTATCGGCGTTGATGCTGGGCCCGATCACCGGCAGGTTATCGGGCATATATGCTTCCAGCCCCGACCACATGCGATTAACCGAGGCGCTCTTCATGATCGGGAAAAAATCCACCGCGTTCTTGGCTCCTGCGGCCAGCTTGGCGTAATCCAACCGGGTACGGTTATTGTCCCTGTCGGCGAAGCCCTTGGCGCCACCGCCGATCAGCACGGTGCCGTTTTCAAACTGCTTGAACGACAACGGCCGGCTCACGGCCCCCACCACCGGCGTGGCAAAGTGAGGCATCCGGGTGGTAATCATCAGCATCGGAGCGCTGTAGGACAGCGGCACGTTATCGCCGATCATCACCGATATCTTGTCGGCCCAGGCACCGGCGCAATTGACCAGGTGCTCCGCCTCGAAGCGGCCCTGGTCGGTCTCCACCAACCAGCGCATCCCGACCCGGCGCAGGATCCGGGCGCTGCAGCCTTCGATGAAGGTGACGCCATGGCGCTCGGCGGCACGGCGAAAGGCCAGAGTCGACTGGTAGGGGATCGCATAACCGTCGGCCTCTGACACCACCCCACCAACACAATGGGGGGCGACATGGGGCAGGCGCTGGCGTAGCTCCTGCTGGTCGATAATCTTCTCGTGATGGTGACCCAGAGCGTGCATCTGCTGCTGGCGCGCCCGCAAGGTATCCATATCAGCCTCGTCGGCGGCGATATTGACCAGTGAACGCGACCGGTAGCCGGTATCGGCGTCCAGCTCATCGTCGAGTCCGGCCCAGAGCGCCATCGACGCTTTGCTCAGGGCCACCTCGGACAGGTGCCTCCCCAGCAGCCGCACACCGCCGGCATTGACCCCCGAGGCGTGCCGGGACACCCAGTCTTTTTCCAACACCGTCACCCGAGCGCCAGCTTTGGCCAGATGGTAGGCGGTGGCACAGCCTTGAATGCCGCCACCAATGATCAGTACATCGGCATTCATCGCAGCGCCTCCTGGATCTTCACGCTGGGACCCTGTTGCGGGGTTGGCTCCTTCAAGTTGAAACGGCTCAGCTCGGTCAAAGTGAGCAGTCGCATGGGAGAGCGCAGGCGGTAATACCCCACGTCTTCTACCCGTTCACCGCGCCATTTAGCAAGCAGTTCGCTGACGGTATGGCCGCATTGGCGTCCCTGACAAGGCCCCATGCCGCAGCGACTCATCATCTTCAATTCATTGGGGCCGCGTGCACCTCGCTCAAATTCTTGCTTGAGCTGACCGACGCTACGCTCCTCGCAACGACACACCACGGTTTCATCGTGTTCGGGAATGCGGTTGGCATCCAGGGGACGATAGAGCCGGTCGATAAAGCCCCGGAACCGGTTTAGGCGCTGCAGGCTTCTTTGGTGGGAAACCGCCTGTTGATCGCGCATCGACTCGGTGATCAACCCCAGACGGCTGAGCTGGTTCAACGCCACCAGGGTGCCCATATGCTCGGCCCCCTCGGCGCCGACGATACCGCGGCCATCCCCCGCCACCGAAATGCTGGCCACCGAACTCTGTCCCCAGCCATCAAGGGTCGGTTTCCAGCACAGCTGCTGCTCACACCAGTGATGATCCAACCC
>SDWN01000577.1 GCA_004195305.1 Neptunomonas sp.
TGTCTAAGGATTATGTGTCTAAGGACCAAACGTCTAAGGACAATGAGGTTGAGGACGATGCATCTAAGGAGAAGGCTTCCATGCAACAGGTTTTGATCATCGATGATGATCCGTCCATTCGTCGTTCGCTGGAGCTGCATCTTATCGATGAAGGGTTTGACCCACTGACCGCAGAGGATGGTGAGGAGGGGGTGGCAATGGCGCTACAGCATGAGGTCAGTTTCGTGCTGCTGGACTTGCGGTTGCCTAAGTTGGGCGGCTTTGAGGTGCTGACGCAGATCAAGGCCGCTAAACCCTCATTGCCGGTGGTGGTGATTACCGCGTTCGACGATATGCAGACCGCCATCAAAGCGATCCGTTTAGGGGCGATCGACCATCTGGGTAAGCCGTTGGATCTGGATCAGCTCGATGAGGTGATCGATAAGATTCAGCAGATTGCGCTGCTGTCGGAGAAGGGGGTTCGCTTCAGCGATACGCCGGAGTGTAGTTTTGAGCCCAACACCATCGTCGGGCGTAGCCGGGCGATGCGACAGGTCTTCAAGACCATCGGTGCGGTGGCAGACTCCAGAGATACGGTTCTGATTCAAGGCGCCAGTGGCACCGGTAAAGAGATGGTGGCCCGGGCGCTGCACTTTAACAGCCGCTATCATGACCGGCCTTTTATCGCAGTGGTTTGTTCGGCGTTAGCCGCCAATGTTCTGGAGAGCGAGCTGTTCGGACATGAAAAGGGTGCTTTCACCGGTGCTCATCAGAGCAAACCCGGCCGGTTTGAGCTGGCCGAAGGCGGAACCCTGTTTCTGGATGAGATCTCCGAAATATCAGCTGAAATTCAGCTGAAATTGCTACGGTTCCTGCAGGAGAAAGAGTTTGAACGGGTCGGCGGCTTGAATACGATCAAGGCGGATGTCAGGGTGGTTGCCGCCACCAACAAGGACCTGGCCAAATCGGTTGCCGAAGGGCGCTTCCGGCAGGATCTGTTTTACCGCTTACGGGTGGTGACGATTGAGCTGAGCTCCCTGAAAGAACGGGCGGAGGACATACCGCTGTTGGTGCCCTATTTCCTGGAGAAGATCCGCCGTGAAACCGGAAGTCAGATATCGGTGATGCCGCAGCAGATCATGGATCAGATTCAGAGTTATGCCTGGCCGGGCAATGTGCGCGAGCTTGAAAATGCGCTCAGGCGAGCCGTGTTGCTCTCCCCTGGCGATGTGCTATTACCGGAGACGTTGCAGCTGGACGGGGGTGTAGATGACCCACAATTGCCGCTACAGATCAAATCGATCCAGCAAGTGGAGCGCGAGCACATTGAAAATATCCTGGCCTACACCGGCTACGAGAAAAAACGCGCGGCGCTGATTCTCAACATCTCCAGACCGACGCTGGATAAGCGAATCCGTGAATACCAGATCCAGATCCCAGCCAAATAAGGGCTCGTTCAGCCCGTTCCTGACGGGACTGCCACACTTCCAAAATTCCTGTAGCTCATATTTCAACCCGACACCCGTCGGTATAAATGACAACCTGCGACTAATTAATGTTTTCCGGTTCAGTGCATTCATCTAGCGCTTCGCTCGTAGCACTATAATGCCTGCGCCGTGGTTTTTGTGTTAAGTCTTTGTATTTGTATGTTTTCAACTCTTTGTATAGGTTGCTGTTATATCTCCATGGTGTGATATATGTCATATTCATTGCAATGCGAGTAAATGGGAACTATATTTCATGTCTCAGGACTGGCCGCTAGCGCCTGCCAGCAGTATCACACAGGAGACAAGCCGATGATCGACTTTCAGACCCACCCCGACCGTTATCGACACTGGGCGCTGACAACCCGTGGAGCCGTTGCGCATCTGACCCTGGGGGTGGATGAGCAGGGGGGCTTATTCGAGGGCTATGAGTTGAAAATGAACTCCTATGATCTGGGGGTCGATATTGAACTCTACGATGCCGTGCAGCGGCTTAGGTTTGAGCATCCTGAAGTCAAAACTGTGGTGATTGACTCCGCCGCCGAGCGAATTTTTTGTGCCGGTGCCAACATCCGCATGCTGGCAAGTGCGGCTCACGCGCATAAGGTGAACTTCTGCAAATTCACCAACGAAACCCGTAATGCCATAGAGGATGCCAGCGAATACTCCCGCCAGCGCTATATCAGTGCCATCAATGGCACGGCCGCCGGGGGTGGTTATGAGCTGGCGCTGGCCACCGACTACATCATCCTGATCGATGATGGCAGTTCGACGGTGTCGTTACCGGAAGTGCCGTTGTTGGCGGTCCTGCCCGGTACCGGCGGTCTGACCCGGCTGTCCGATAAGCGTAAAGTCCGGCGTGATCTGGGTGATATTTTCTGCACCCTGGAGGAGGGGATCGGGGGGCGGAAAGCGGTCGACTGGCGGCTGGTGGATGAGGCTATTCCGGGCTCTAAATTCAGCCAACAGGTCGAACTGCGGGCGCTGGAGTTTGCTACGGCCTCCGACCGGCCCGATAAGGCTGTTGGGATCATGCTCACCCCGCTGGAGCGGTGCATCGATAAGGATTCTGTGCACTATAGCCATCTCAGTATCGAGTTGAACCGGGACCAGGCACTGGCGACGTTGACCCTCAAAGCAACCGACGCTACAGCGCCGCAAGACGCGCAGCAGATCCTGGCTCAGGGCGACCGGTTCTGGCCCCTGGCGCTGGCACGGCAGCTGGATGATGCCTTACTGCATCTGCGCACAAATGAGGCGTTGCTTGGCACCCTGGTGTTTAAAACCGAGGGCGACCTGCAGAACGTCAATGCCTATGACCGGTTATTGGCCCGCGTGGCCGACGACTGGTTGGTGCGCGAAATCAGTCTGTATTGGAAGCGCACCTTGAAACGGATCGATGTCACCTCGCGCTCCAGTTTTGCCCTGGTCGAGCAGGGCAGTTGTTTTAGCGGTTTCCTGGCCGAACTGCTGTTTAGCGTGGATCGCAGCTATATGCTCGAGGGGCAGCGTGACGATGATCCGCGCGCACCAGCAAAAATCCGGCTGAGCAGTTTTAATTTTGGTCCCCTGCCGATGCCCAATGGCTTGTCACGGCTGCAGACCCGGTTTCTGGGCGAGCCGGACAGCCTGGCCAACGCGCAGGCGCTAATCGGAGAGGATCTCGACGCCCCTGCGGCGCAGCAAGCGGGCCTGATTACCGAGGCGTTGGACGATATCGATTGGGATGATGAGATCAGAATGGTGATCGAAGCCCGTGCCAGTTTCTCGCCGGATGCATTGACCGGGATGGAGGCGAATCTGCGCTTTGCCGGTCCTGAAACGATGGAGAGCAAGATCTTCGGGCGCTTAAGTGCGTGGCAAAACTGGATCTTTCAACGCCCCAATGCGGTCGGTGATCAGGGCGCGTTGAAATCATATGGCACCGGAAAACGGCCCGAATACAACCCCGAGCGAGTCTGAAAACGGCCTGGGTCGCATCGCCATCCCTGGCTCCTTGCGACATATGACCCACAGGGACGTGGGAAATGTAGAAAATGCAGGAGCCATTTCCTACCCATCCATCCTTGGATATAAGTGAGAACGGAACCATGAGCAATGCGACGGTTGAAGTGAATTACGACGATTTGATTCCCAATAATGTAAACCTGTCTGAAGACCGGGCGCTGAAAAAGGCACTGGAGGCCTGGCATCCGGGGTATATCGATTGGTGGAAAAGTATGGGGCCGGAGGGCTTTCAGGAATCAGAGGTCTATCTGCGCACGGCTGTAGGGGTTGATCCTGCGGGTTGGGCTACCTTCGATTATGTCAAAATGCCGGACTATCGTTGGGGTATCCTGCTGGCACCTCAGGAGGAGGGGCGTACCATCCCCTTCGGAAAACATAAAGGCGAGCCCGTTTGGCAGGCGGTGCCAGCCGAATATCGAGCCATGTTACGCCGTTTGATCGTGATTCAGGGGGATACCGAACCGGCGTCGGTCGAGCAGCAGCGCCACCTCGGCAAGACCTGTCCTTCGCTCTATGATCTGCGTAATCTGTTTCAGGTCAATGTCGAAGAGGGACGTCATCTATGGGCGATGGTCTATCTGTTGCAGAAATATTTTGGCCGGGATGGACGGGATGAAGCCAAAGCATTGCTCGGGCGTCAGTCCGGCAGTGAGGACCGGCCCCGTATTCTGGGTGCCTTCAACGAGGATACCCCCGATTGGTTGTCGTTTTTCATGTTCACCTTCTTCACCGATCGCGACGGCAAGATGCAGCTGGAGTCGTTGGCGCAGTCAGGCTTTGACCCCTTGGCGCGTACCTGTCGCTTCATGTTGATGGAGGAAGCCCACCATATGTTTGTCGGTGAATCGGGCGTAGGGCGCATCATCCAGCGCACCTGCGAGGCGATGAAAGCGGCGGGGATCTCTGACCCTTACGCCATCGACGCGATACGCAAACTGGGCGTGATCGATCTGCCAACCCTGCAGAAAAAAGCTAACTTTCACATTACGGTCTCGCGTGACCTGTTTGGTGCGGAGATCTCGACCAATGGCGCCAACGCCTTTAATGCGGGCCTCAAAGGGCGCTTCAGAGAAACCAAGATCGATGATGACCACCAGCTGGAGAATGCTTTTTATTCGGTGCTCAGGTTGGAAAACAATCAGTTTGTGACCCAGCAGGTGCCAGCGTTGACGGCGATTAATGCCCGGTTATTGGATGACTACATCAAAGACTGTCAGGCGGGCTTGAATCGCTGGAACAAAATCTTAGAAAAAGAGGGGGTTGAGTTTGTGTTAAGCCAGCCCCATCCGGCGTTTAATCGTCGGGTTGGCGAATTTGCAGGCTTGTCGGTCAGCCCCGATGGCATCTTGCTGACCGAAGTCGAGTGGCAGCAACAGCGAGATCGCTGGCTCCCCTCTGACGCGGATCTGGACTATATCAGCGGACTAATGACCGCCGTTACCGATGTGGGCCAGTACGCCGGTTGGATAGCCCCACCCAAGATCGGGATCAACAAGCAAGACGGCGACTTTGAATATGTGTGTATCGATAAGCCGGAACGCTGCCCCGCTGAGCGAGAGGCCTGAGTCATCATGAGTCGGGGATGTAGCCGCACGACGGCAGCGTGGCACCTACAGGACGTTGTTGTAGGTCGGAATTTATTCCGACAAGGGTGCCGCATGTGTCGGGTTGAAGCCCGAGCTACAAATCAGATATACATGCGTGGATTGGTATTTATTTCGAGACGACTATGGGTGGTGATCTTCATCCGTTGGTGAGTCAGGTCATTTTGCTCCTACTCCTGCTCAGAGATTTCTGCCTCCATCCAAAAGCTCATCGTATGCAGGTGGTTGGTGCCTGAATATAGGATGCTCCAGGGCATCCGCACGCCAAAGTCACGCCAGCTCTTGCCGCCCAGGCTGCGATCGGACTGGGGTGGTAGAGACGGGATGGCATCTGAGCGGTAGGCAGACTCGGCATAGGCCTGCATCGATGCTTCTTTCAACCGAAAGCCGCTTTGCGTTGTTTGGCCATCTCGGTCAGGTACTTTTTCCAAGCTTTATCATCCATCTTTAGCCAGCGGTCGGGCTGACGCCGGGTCTGCTGGTCGTGGGCGACGGTGGTCGGGTCCTGGGCACGGCACTCTTCCAGCAG
>SDWN01000579.1 GCA_004195305.1 Neptunomonas sp.
AGCCTGGTTGGCGCAGCCGTAAATCAGATCATCCACCTGCTGCCAGTCCAGCTGCGGATTTCGTGCCATCAAGGCCCTGATCGGTACCGCACCCAGGTCATCTGTACGCACCGACGCCAGCGCCCCGCCGTAGCGACCGATAGGGGTACGGATGGCGTCACAAATATAGGCATCTTGCATGGTTATTCTCCGAATGAGTTACCGACGCCAACACCATATCTGTGCTGTAACTGTCGGATAAAATTAATAATAAGCTGCTTGCTCAGGTGCGGCTGATCCCGAAACGGCGCATGCCCACAGCACGCCAGGCGGTGCGTCTGCACCGGCCCCGCTACCTGTGACTCCAGCGCCTGCAGCTGCTGGTCCGTGCCGTATTCGTCGTCCAGCCCCTGCAGCAATAAAACCGGCAGTTGGATCTGCGGCAGATAAGATTCGATATTCCACTGCAAAAATGCGGGGTTTAACCAAACACGATTCCACCCCCAAAAGGCACTATCGACATTATCACCCTGGTAGCGCTTGAGTCGATCACGCAGCCCAGCGTCGATAAATAAAGTGGCCGTTTTAGCGATACTGGCCACAGAGAGAGGCTCAACAAACACATGTGGCGCCATCAACACCAGCCCCTGGATGCGCGGATCAACTAACCCGCCCGCATGGATCAGCGCGATTGAAGCCCCGTCGCTGTGTCCCACCAACACCGCCCGGCGAATCTTGGCACGATCCAGCACTTCAGGCAGCGTCTGTAGTGCTTCATCGTGCATGTAGCTGAGCGGGCGTGGCAACTCGGCGGGGTCAGAGGCCCCATAACCTAACCGGCTATAGACCAATACCCCACAGCCGCTCGCCCGTGCCAGCCGTTCAGGAAAATCTTTCCATAACCCCACACAACCCAGCCCTTCGTGCAGCATCACCAGCGTGAGCGCAGTATCGGGGCCAGCCCCCCACCACTGATACTCCAGCAACCTACCCGAAATTGAGTAAAATCCGCTAGTGCATCTGAGCGGTGTTAAGCCGGCGTCGATAGCAGCCACCCTGCAGTACCCATCAGCCCGAAAACGCCTGCAATCCGGTCTGCGCCCGCCCCAGAATCAGAGCATGCACATCATGCGTGCCCTCATAGGTATTAACCGCTTCGAGATTCATCATATGACGGATTACATGGAACTCGTCTGAGATTCCGTTGCCGCCATGCATATCACGCGCTACCCGGGCGATATCCAACGATTTGCCGCACGAATTACGTTTGATCAACGAGATCAGCTCGGGTGCACACTGGTTTTGATCCATCAACCGGCCCGCCTGCAGACAGCCCTGCAAACCCAGGGCGATCTCGGTCTGCATATCCGCCAGTTTTTTCTGGACCAGCTGCGTTGCCGCCAGCGGACGACCAAACTGCTGCCGATCCAACGTGTACTGCCGCGCTGCCTGCCAACAGTACTCTGCGGCACCCAAGGCACCCCAAGCGATCCCGAAGCGCGCCTTATTCAGGCAACCAAAGGGACCAGACAGACCCGATGCATTAGGCAGCAGATTCTCTTCGGGTACGGCAACATCCTCCATCACAATCTCACCGGTAACCGAGGCCCGCAACGAGAATTTCCCCTCGATTTTTGGTGCACTAAGCCCCTTCATCCCTTTCTCCAGCACGAAGCCTCGAATCACCCCGTCCAGCTTGGCCCAGACCACAAAGATATCGGCGATCGGCGAGTTGGTGATCCACATCTTGGTGCCCTTTAGCAGGTAGCCGCCGTCGACCTTAGTGGCACGGGTCTTCATGCTGGCCGGATCGGACCCTGAATCAGGCTCGGTCAAACCAAAACAGCCCACCCACTCACCGGTAGCCAGCTTGGGCAGATAACGACGCCGCTGCGCTTCAGTACCATAGGTATAAATAGGATGCATGACCAAGGATGACTGCACGCTCATCGCCGAGCGGTAACCACTATCGACTCGCTCCACCTCGCGGGCGACCAGACCATAGCTGACATAGTTCACATTAGAGCAGCCGTATTCCTCGGGCAGGGTCGGGCCCAGCAGCCCCAACTCGCCCATCTCCTCCAGGATTTCGCGATCAAAGCGCTCATGCCGATTGGCCTCCAGCACCCTGGGCAGCAGCCGGGACTGGCAATACTCGTGCGCAGCATCACGAATCATCCGCTCCTCTTCACTGAGCTGGGCATCGAGCAGAAAGGGATCTTGCCAGCTGAATGCCACTTTATCGCTGTTGGTAGAATTGCTTGTCATTATTATTTGCTCCTGCGACCGGTTCCGGTTGGCGCCCGTCAACATCAGCGTCAACGTGCGCCTGGTAAAAACAATGGACTTGCATCATAGAGCATGAGAAAAATTCGCTCAACAAAAAACGCACTATAGTTCCATTGCCGGTTTTTTTAGCGCCCTGTTTCATCCTTCCACGCACGCCTAAGCGACCGCAGGCACGCTCAACCAAACAACTTAATAATATTAAACATCTGAAATATATCAACTTATATAGAATTTATGGCATATAACCCGAGCCGCTCAGGAAGTTCCACGCTACGGAACTGCCGACAACAAATAAGACTACAGGAGTCAGAAATATGTTGACGCTAGCGTTAAGTTCGAACTAGCATGCACTAAAGTTCACACAGAAAGCTTAAGGACACTCTCAGCGCAGTGCTCCGCGGCACTCCACCCACCACTAACATGAGGCATACACGATGAGCACAGCCTATCGATGGGTAATGACCGAGGTCGGTAAACCTTTTGAAAAAGTTTACTTCGAACTAACCCCCCCGGCCCCAGGGGAAGTTTGCGTCGAGGTTGCCGGCTGCGGGGTCTGTCACACCGACCTGGGGTTTCTCTATGACGGAGTCAAAACCAACAGCGCACTGCCTCTGGCCCTGGGTCACGAAATCAGCGGCCGGGTTATCGCTGCAGGCGTGGGATGCGAAGCCTCACTCGGCAAAGCAGTTATCATCCCCGCAGTCCTGCCCTGCTACGAATGCGACCTATGCAAACGCGATCTGCACAACATATGCCGCAGTCAAAAGATGCCCGGGAACGATATCCAGGGCGGCTTCGCCACCCATATCAACGTCCCCGGCCACTGCCTGTGCGACGTTGACGAAGCTCTGCTGGCCGCGGCCGGACTCGAACTGGCGGACGTTTCTGTGGTCGCCGATGCCGTCACCACACCGTTTCAAGCGGCCGCCCAGGTGGACGTCAAGCCCGGCGATCTGGCCATCGTTATTGGTGTCGGCGGTGTCGGCGGTTACGCAGTACAGATTGCCCATGCGATGGGTGCCACCGTTATCGCCATCGATGTCGATAGCGCCAAACTGGAAAGCTACCGTGAATACGGTGCCGCACTGACCCTGAATGCGACTGAGTACGACACCCGCTCGCTGAAGAAAGCGGTACAGGCGTTCGTCAAAGAGAACGGATTACGCGCCACCGAGTGGAAGATTTTCGAATGCTCCGGTTCCGCACCGGGCCAGGCCACCGCGTTTAGCCTGCTAACCTTCGGCGCGACCATCGCCGTAGTCGGCTTCACCATGGCCAAGCAGGAGTTCCGCCTGTCCAACCTGATGGCGTACCACGCCAAAGCTCAAGGAAACTGGGGCTGTGCGCCGTCGTACTATCCCGACACGCTGCAGCTAGTACTCGATGGCAAGATCGCCATGAAGCCTTTTACCAAGCAATACCCACTGAGTGATATCAACCAAATTTTCGCCGACGCCCATGCCCACAAGCTCAGCGCGCGCGCCATTCTTGTACCTTAAGGAGATAATCATGAAAGCAAGTACCCACGACATCGTCAAAGAGACCGCGCCTAAACAACTCATCGATCACAATCTGGTCCCGGAACAGGTCGTTCCCGGCGTCCTGTTTGAAAAACGCCCAGCCAAGCGCCGCGATGGCAGCATCGCCGAGGGGATCTATAACGCTTGGATCACCCTGGATAATCCCACGCAATACAACTCCTACACCACAGACATGTGCAAGGGACTGATTCTCGCCTTCCGCGCCGCATCCATGTCCCGTGATGTTAACGCCGTTATCTTCACCGCTGTCGGCGATAAAGCGTTCTGCACCGGTGGCAACACCAAGGAGTACGCCGAGTACTACGCCGGTAATCCGCAGGAATATCGCCAGTACCTGCGCCTGTTTAACGACATGGTATCGGGCATTCTCAGTTGCGATAAGCCGGTCATCTGCCGTGTCAACGGCATGCGCATCGGTGGCGGCCAGGAGATCGGTATGGCGGCAGACTTTACCGTGGCCCAGGATCTGGCCAACTTCGGTCAGGCCGGCCCCAAACACGGTTCGGCGGCAATCGGTGGCGCCACCGACTTCCTGCCGTTGATGATCGGCTGCGAGCAGGCGATGGTATCCGGCACCCTGTGCGAGCCTTATTCCGCGCATAAAGCCAACCGTCTGGGCATCTGCTGCGAAATCGTTCCGGCGCTGAAGATCGACGGCAAGTTCATCCCTAACCCCACCGTTGTCACCGATACGTATCTGGATGAATTTGGCCGTGTGGTTCACGGTGAATTCAAGACCGGCGATGCCCTTAAAGCCGGTAAAGCACTGCTCAAGCAGGGCGAGATTGACCTGTCGCGGCTCGACGAGTGCGTCGAAGAATTGGCCAGCAAACTGCTGGAGACCTTCCCTGAGTGTATGGTCAAGTCGCTGGAGGAGTTGCGCAAGCCCAAGCTCCAAGCCTGGAATGCCAACAAAGAGAGCAGCCGTTCCTGGTTGGCGTTGAACATGATGAACGAAGCCCGCACCGGCTTCCGTGCCTTTAACGAGGGTAACCGTGAAGTGGGCCGCGAGATTGACTTTGTCGCTCTGCGTCAGGCGCTGGCCCAGGGTGCACCCTGGACCCCGGAGCTGATCGACGATCTGATGCCTAAAGCCTAAGCATCACCGGTTTAACCAACGGCCCCGTCACAGGGGCCACAGCTCTGGAACAGTACGTAGCTGCACGCTCGTTTATGACCGCGTCGCACACCAGAGCGATCAATCCACTTATCCCTACCTGTCTGCAGCACCCTTGGCGAGTCCGTTGACCCCCAGAATGGTTACATTAGCAGCCGGCCCTATCCAACGCAAAATGCCAGAAACAGACTGGGCCAACAGGATATGGAGCAGGCGAGATCAAGTCACACCACCCAAATCGAGTCCGCAACGACCGTTCGCAAACTCATTTGTTCGCAATTGATCCGCATCAATTTCTGGCCATCGACTACGCTATAACCTTGCAAAGATAGCTTACCTCATTACTCAGGTTTGCAAATCAGACACAGGGCCTATGAAAAGCATCCAAAACCTTCTCACCTCCCTTCTGGCCCTGCTGACACTGCTGGCTGCGGCAAATACCCCTGCTATTGAAATCAGCCCCGCTAAACCCGCACAGCCTTACATTGAGGCGGCTTTTCCCGCAGCCACCTCTATCAGCGGCAAGGCCCCGGCAGGTGTTGATGGCCCGCTGATTCGCACCATCACTCAAGGCGACAACGTACTGGGGTACGCCTTCGAAACCCAGGATATCCTCGATATACCTGCCTACTCCGGCGAACCGGTAAATGTATTGGTCGTCATGGAT
>SDWN01000822.1 GCA_004195305.1 Neptunomonas sp.
GATTAACATACGGCGCAATGCGCTTCGCTTATTGTCGCCCTACACCCCACTCCCTGCTAGTCGTTCAGCAGGCCCGACTCTTGCCGGTTTGCGGAGGCAATGAGCGCTATAGAGAAACCGGCGCTAAGCTGCTGCTTCGGAGTGGCAGGTCAGTCAGGCCTGCTTTCTGTTTGAAGTGATCGTTAGCGGGACGTGCCCTGTTGGCCGCTTAGTAGATGAAGCGGTCACCACCTCGACCGCCAAGAGGCCCTTCCCTGTCCATTGCCAGTGATTCTGCATCCCGTGCCTCGCTACAACTAACTCATACATTGCCTTTTTTTAGCCCACCGCTAGCAGATCGGATTAAAGCCCGGCCAGTTGTAACCTAGCTTGTACGAACAGAGTATCCAGTTCACTCTCAGAGCGAACCCTGCTGGCGAGATTCAGATCGAGACTGACGCTGCTGTTTGGCGCCAGCGTCTCGCGGATGACGGTCTCCAGCGCCTCAACGTTGACCGTGCCATCTTCGGCCAGCGCCTCCAACTGATCAGGGCTGAGCTGCGCATGCTTGCCATTGGGCAGATAGATGGTGCCGTTGCTGAAATCCACCGCAAACGCGATCACCCCCGGAACAAAAAAGAACAGCATGCCGATTGCGTCCAGGAGTACAACGCCCGGATCCAGCCGCCCATGGCTCTGCCCTTTACGCTCAGGGTGGAGCAGCGTACCGCAGGCGGTTAGATTCAACAGCGCAACAATGCACAGTATTGTCGTCATCGGCTTTAAGAAACGTCTATTTTTCAAAATATCTCCTTGGTTTGGTAACAAATTACCAGCAGTCGGTCGGGCGTGGCCGATCGTAGCGAGGGCCTTTTGATTAAGGCTAAAGTCGATTTGAGGCAGGTTTTTCGATCATCCGAGGCGCAGCTGAGCGCTTAGTTTCCTGCTTAGTCTGCCGCTTAACCGCCTGTTTAGCCAGCCGTTTAGCCAGCCACTTGAAGCAATAACAGCACTTTGCTCAGATCAAAAACATCACCCTCCGCTACCAACACCTCAACCACCGTTCCCGCGTACGGTGCAGGCAGTTCAAAGGCCGATTTATCCGCCTCCCAGCTGAGCAAGGGATCGTAGCGTTGCACCCGCTCACCCACCGTGACCAGTACCTCCACCACTTCAAACTCTTCAGCACTGCAGTTACCACAGCTCTCCCAGCACTCGGGCAGATCGGCTAAACGTACCTCCACTATTTCACTCATAGCCAGCACTCATAATAAGTACCCATCACCCGGCGCTGGCAGCCTCGAGCGCAACCAGCAGTTGCTCAAACTGGGTATAGATTTCACCACCGCTGGCCTGGATAAAATACTCCACCTGAAGATTAACCCTGCTGCCGAGATTATCGCAGCTAAGCCGAAAGTCACCCCGGTAGCCGAAGATCCGCTTGCCCCTGGCAAAACCGTAACCGATCTCCGCAGCGGTGCCAGAATCCACATCCACCCCATCCAGGTTGGCAACAATCCAGTCGCAACGGTCGATCGCTTCGGCATTGATGCGACCGATAGCGGTATTGAGGCGGGCCAACTCTCGGCGCTGCACATTCAGATCGGTCAGCGCCAGGGCGGCCTGCAACTCAGCCGTATCATTGAGCTGCCAGGGATCGAGTAACTCAAAGCCGCGCTGCTGCAACGCGGGAATCAGCTGCTGGTAGTAAAACAACCGCCCCACTTCGGAGAATCCCAGCGGGCTGGCAAGATAGATGCGATGCGACATAACGACTCCTAGACGGTCTGAGTTAACGGGATCTAACTACTCGACTCCACTTACTCAATTGCAACTACTTGATTGCAATTACTCAATTCCAACTACGCGAATCGGCACAGCGTTTTTGAACCCGGCGATATTCTCACCAACCTGAACCAGGATCCGTTGCCGCGCCTCGACACTCCCCCAGGCACAGTGCGGGGTCACGATCAGATTGGGAATATCTGCGGCCAGTAACGGGTTATCTTCAGAGGGCGGCTCGACCGACAGCACATCCATCGCAGCACCACCGAGCCGCCCGCTACAGAGCGCATCTGCCAACGCCCGCTCATCGACGATGCCCCCCCGGGCGGCGTTGATCAGCAGTGCGCCAGGTTTCATTAACGCCAGTGCGGCGGCATCAATCAGATTGCGGCTCTGATCGGTCAATGGGCAATGCAGCGTCAACACATCGACCTGAGACAATAGTGCAGACAGCTCGATCCGGCCGTCACTCGGCGTATCCAGCTGTTCGCTGCCGGGTCTGGCTGCGATTAATACGCGCATACCTAAGGCCCTGGCGAGATTAGCAACGCCACGCCCTAACTCGCCATAGCCGATAATACCCAGGGTCTTACCCTGCAATTCCATGATCGGATAATCCAGTAAACAAAACTGCTCGCTGCGACTCCAGGCACCGCGCTTAACCGCCGCACTGTAATCCTGCAGCCGGGTTGCCAGGGCCAGCATCAGGCTGAGCGTATGCTGCACCACCGACGCGGTGCCGTAACCCTGACAGTTGCAGACCCTGATCCCGAGCCGTTGCGCGGCCTCAAGGTCAACATTATTGGTTCCGGTGGCAGCGATGCAGATCAACTTGAGTTGCGGATGCTGGGCCAGGGTGCGCGCATCCAACACCACCTTGTTAACGATGACCACCTCAGCCCCTGCCAGATGCACAGAAAGCTGTTCCGGCGAGGTCGTGGGGTGTAATGCCAGCGTGCCAGCTTGCTGCCTTATCGGCGTCAGATCGAGGTCATCAGGCGCTAGGCTGGCAACATCCAGAAAAACCGTTTTCATCACTACTCTCCAAAAAAAGGGCCCTGTTCTGACGCCAGAACGGACCCGCTTCAACCCCTTCAACATTAAGCCCTTTAACATTAACCCAGCGGGTTAATAATAGCTTGGCGCATGAATATGCTAGCCGGTTAATAACCTGTTAGCTTGCTGGCATATTCTCTTTCAGGGTCCAGAGAATATCCTCAGCCACCAATTTTTGAGCCGGGGCACCGCTCGGCAGCAGCACAGAAACATACACGCCGCTGCTCCGACGACTCAGTTTGATCTGGTACTGGCCGGTAAACGTGGCCGCACCGGTGTCTTTATCGACCGCGATGCGCTCATCCGCCCGACCGCCGAAATTATAGATAACCTTGTCGCCCAACCAGATTTTATAGCCGTCAGACTCAGCCCTCTGTTGCTGAGCAACAACCGCGGCCTGCTCCTCACTCAACTCGACAACAGGCGTGGCTTGGGAAGCCACTTCAGAACTATAACGCGGTGCATTCTCATCAGCAGCCACACCCAATACGGCCCCGATCCCACGGGTATCAAAGGTGATCGCATCACGCTCGCCATGCAGCCAGGCAAAGAAACCAGCGGATGTTTCATTATCGACCGGTATGCTGGAGGTATGGGTAATGTAATACTTACCCAGGCTCTTGTCCGCCGAACCCACATCAACCTGGGCCTGCAGCAGCGCCTGCTGAATCCGCTCCCAGGCGTCGTCGACCGTGGTGGTCAGTTTCAGCACCGGCTCCCCTTGGGAGCCGCGCCCCAGATAAACCCGGTCATGCAGCTTCTGTCGCTCACGCACCGCACTGGCCGTCGACTCCAGGCTCGAACTGCTGAGGTAGTGCAGCATCTCGTACATCACCTGTGATTTGTAATCGACATCCTGAAAGCCGTCGGACCAATCCGCGGCCTGACGATCATCACTAACCGAGCTGCGTAGATGGCGCAGGCGGATGCTGGTCTTGCTACGGTCACCCTCGACTGATTTAACATAGGCTCGTAATTTATCCTGCGCCGGGCCTTGGACCTCGCTAAAGGTCAAATTAGCCACCAAGCGTGAGAAAAAGCCGGGCGGCTCCTCGCCACTGTCGATCCAGGCGGTTTCCATCAACCCCTGCTGCGGATCAGTCAGAACAATTTTTTGGTTAATCTCATCCCAAAATGTTTGCAGTTTGCCCCACACCTGAGGCAGCGGTTCATTGACAATGATCAATCGTTCTTGGCCATCCCGGGCCAAATTAACGCGATCACTGCCTGCTTCGGCGATAAAAAAGTCCGGTCTTGGAATCTCGAACTCGCTATCCGATGCGATCGCAGCCGTGCCTATCTCAGGCACCACTAAAACATCCTGGATTTTATCCGAATCAAGCTCAGCAGGAATCACCAGTGCCTTGGCGATCCCTGACATTTCATAGTCTTGGCCACGATCACGGAGCACAGCATCCTCCCCTCCGATAAAGTCATTATCGGTCAGGGCACCACAGCCACTCAGCAAAATCAATGAGATAGCGACAACAGGGCGGTATGAGGATATCAACACTTACAGTAACTCAGCAGCTTTTAAGCTTTCACGGAGTCGCTGGCGGCAATTGTCAGACAGCGGGGTCAGCGGCAAACGGATACCCGTGTCAATCAGCCCCATCTCGTGCATCGCCCACTTAACCGGAATCGGATTCGATTCTACAAACAGGTCACGATGCAGATGATCGATGCGGCGATTAAGAGCTCGCGCTTCATCCGTCTTGCCGGCCAGTGCCAACGCGCACATCTCTGCCATCTGCCGGGGCGCCACATTGGCTGTAACCGAGATATTGCCCTGCCCACCCAGTAGAATCAGCTCAAGCGCGGTGGCGTCATCGCCGGAATAGATAGCAAAGCCAGCAGGGGCATTTTTGATCAGCAGCTTGGCCCGCTCCAGATCCCCCGTTGCTTCTTTGATACCGATGATATTGGAGATTTCGGCCAGCCTCAGCGCGGTCTCTGGCAGCAGATCACAGGCGGTTCGTCCCGGTACGTTGTACAGAATCTGCGGCACATCTACCGCTGCGGCGATCGCCTTGAAGTGCTGGTACAAGCCCTCTTGGGTAGGCTTATTGTAATAGGGTGTGACCAGCAAACAGGCATCGACACCTGCCTGCCTGGCAGCTTCCGTCAGCGCAATCGCTTCTTTGGTGGAGTTGGCCCCGGTGCCAGCGATAACCGCAGTACGCCCCGCAACCCGCTGCACCACATGCTTGATTACACGACAGTGCTCGTCACAATCCAGGGTTGCCGATTCACCCGTGGTACCAACCGCCACGATGGCACCGGTGCCCGAGTCTATGTGAAGGTCTATCAGCTTATCGAGGCCAGCCCAATCCAGCTCCCCGGTCGGGGACATAGGGGTAACCAACGCAACCAGACTGCCCGTAATCATCGCTCTTCTCCATCACACTATCGAATGTATCCCCAAAAAAAGGGGGTAAAAGCCCCTTAACGGACTTTCCACAAGCCTGCTATTCTAACCAAGCAAAACGGCCAGCGTAACTAGCGTTTCAATTAATTACTGCTAACGGCCCTAGGACTTAGCCGATCGTAGCGAGGGGAAGACGATTTGAGGCAGATTTTTCGATCTATCGAGGCGATAAATCGACAGGAAAGTCAATTTACACAGCAATAGCTGCCCGTAGGGCAAGCTGCAGGGACGCAGCTTGTGAATAGCGAGCTATTTAACGAGAGAGATCGGGAAATATGACCAAATTC
>SDWN01000102.1 GCA_004195305.1 Neptunomonas sp.
ATCTCGCCTAATCCGTGCAATAAGCCACAGGTGTAGGTCTCTTCGATATCATCAATGCCCGCGTGGATGGCCAGTTCGCGGCTGATCGATGCGGACAAAAAGGAGCGCATCAGTAAGGCGCTAATATCGGTAGATGGATTTGCCTTGTTGAAGCTTTCTATGAGCTTGAGGGTGACGGAGACGTTTTTGATTTCGTCGAAGCCAAGGGTGATCACTGCGCGTGATATCACATTGATCGATTTGCCACTGCGGTTGTAGTGGCTAGAGTTCGAGAGCCGTAATAGCCGGGCTGACAGGTTGGCATCCTTCATCACGGCCATTGCCAGTGCCATCGCGTCGCTCTCTTTAGAGCTGCTGATCTGTTCAATACGGTTAACGGTTGCGCTGAAGACAGGCAGGTCGCCGAGACGGTCTAGTTTTGCGTGAATGGCATTGAGTGTTTTTAGGTATTTCACGATAGGGCGATCGTCAGTGTTGGCAAGGGGTTATCCATTGGTCAGAAAGCAAGGCAATTACGGTGCGACAACGTCCAATGGCTTTCCTGCCACGTATGATAACGTCCTTTTATATAGTTTTTTATTTTGGACAGCAATCATGAATGTTGCGCGCTGAAACGACGATGACTCGTTAGCGCCAATAGATCATATCACTGTCTGTTGGTTGGTGGGTATAGAGCGCCTGTGTTGTTGTTGGCTTGGGGTTAGTTGTCATCGAATAAACACGGTTAATTTGATACAGGGCTGCTTGATTGTCGCTTATCTGATGGCCGCAGTTTCGTGCGCAGAGCGCTACTCGTGCGCTGTAAATCCTAAAACGCATCCGCAGGGTGATGAACCTGCGATCAACTGAGCGTTTGCGCTTGCCGAAGCCGTGCTGTCTGAGTAGAATACGCCCCTCTCGTAAGAGATACCCAGTGCACCCGTAGCTCAGCTGGATAGAGTAGTTGGTTCCGATCCAATTGGTCGGGGGTTCGAATCCCTCCGGGTGCACCACTTCTAAGTCCGAACACATCCCCTAAAGCCCATCCTATAGCCTTCTACGGCTTGTTCTGCCTATACTTGCGTCTGTTGTCGTCCAGTACGATACCCCCAAATCCAATGCTTCTATGGGGTACTTGTGGGGTCACTTTAGGTTTCAGCAAAACCGGTACCCCCAAAAAAAGTACCCCCAGCTAAAAAATGGGTGGAAAGATGCGTATCTACAACTCAAACAACAGCACTCTGATAAATCGGATAGCGGGTGTTCACGGCAAATCGCCAAACTGCCGATTGCCCAGGGTAAAGACTCAGAAACCATTAGAAAAAACATGAAATAGAAAAAATTGAGGTTGATACAGCAACAATCTGGCCTCTTTCGGAGGCTTTGTGGATTGTCTGTGGCAGAGCGCGCAACAACTATCGAGCACAAAAGGTGCAATGTGAGATATAGAAAAACGCGGCTAAATACAGTGTCAGTATTAAACGCTTAGTAAAGTGATCAAACAAGTGATCAAACTCTCTGATACATATCCGCCTACAGCTAATAGAACATAGTCCTAACTAACTATTTTTGATGGGAAATCTTTGTTGTATTAAACTGAGCAATAAAGTGATCATTTTTCTAGTAAAAGAGTCGTCCAAATTGGCGTGAAAAAATGAGCTCGAATGTTAGTTCTTAGCAAGGTGTTCTGATGAGCGTTCCAGGTATGGGCCCAATGATTCCATCTGATTTTGGCATTGAAAAGTCAGACTTACCTGATTTGGTGCAAGAGTTTGAGAGAAAGGCAGCTGCTCTGAGCGGGGCTTTAAACCCCGTTATAATTGAGGTGCTAGAGGCTCACATGCGCGTCATTAACTCTTACTACTCGAATCTTATTGAGGGGCATTCATCTCATCCAAAAGACATTCGTAGGGCGATGGAGGGTGATTATGACGATGATCCAGCTAAAAGAGATCTACAGCTCGAATCCAGAGCGCATATCATCACCCAGCAACAATTTGCTCAAAAGGATCTGACTCCGGCCTATCTGACAGGTCGGGAGTGCTTAGTAGAGCTGCATGAAACCTTCTACAACCAACTTCCAGATTCGCTTCGGATTGCTAAGGGAGGGGGTGTAGAGCTTGAAGTGGTGCCCGGGCATATTCGTGAGGGGGATGAGGATGTTGTGGTGGGTCGTCATGTTGCCCCTGAGGCCGAACATTTGGACAAACTGCTCAACACATACTCAGAAGCCTATAGCTTCGAAAAGGTTCGCGGTCAAAAACGAATAATCGCCGTTATGGCAGCACATCACCGCTTAACTTGGATTCACCCTTTTATGGATGGGAATGGTCGAGTTGGCCGTTTACTGACAGATATGCTTTTAAAGGCTGCTGGAATTGGGGGCTGTGGTGTCTGGTGCTTAAGCAGAGGATTGGCGCGTAACAACGAAGCGTATAAAGCCGTATTAGCGAGAGCCGATCACAAGCGACAAGGTGACCGTGATGGGCGTGGCCAGTTGTCAGAGGCTAGGTTGATCGAGTTCTGCTCGTTCATGATAAGAACGGCGATTGATCAGATTGAATACATGACTTCTGTGCTTGATTTGGGGGATATGTCCCAACGAATTTATAGCTATATTCGAGCCAGAAATGACGGCTTAGTGAGCGGCGCGGGTCCGATCAAAATTGAGGCCTTCAAACTCATAGAGCGAGCTTATTTTCTAGGGGAGTTCGAGCGCAAAGATATGGAGATGATCAGTGGCCTTGAGAAGCAAACGGCAAGACGGCTTGTTAGGCAGCTGAAAGAGGAAGGTTTGTTAACGGAAACGTCTAGCCGCTCACCCCTACGCTGGGCGATCCCAGAACACGCAGAGCGCTATTTCTTACCGGATCTTGCACCTACCGGTTAAATGGAGCTAAAGATTGATGAGTTTATGTAATTAATTGGGCGGAAACTTCACGCCCAATTAATGGCCTGATTCTATTAGGTTGTTTCGGCCTTTTTGTGTGGCAAAGCGCAAGACCTGACCCACGTGTTCCCGGCATCGCTGACCCCTTGATGATGCAAGGGTTTTCGGTGGATCAGCAATTATTATCATTGCCGGAGGGCCTCAATTCCGCCCCCTCGGGCGTCTTCATTTCTTTGCACGCGGCAAAGAAACGGAAGCAAAGAAAACGCGCCCTGCTAACCGTCCTGCGGATACGCGCCTGCGGCGCTATGAAATCCACCCTGAAGCTGACAGATTCAGCATCCTGCCTCAACTGTCAGTCTCGCCATCCATGGCTCGCCCCTACGGGCCTTCTTCAGACTGAATTTCATCGGATAACAATGGGGATTGGAGTTGGCCTGCAGCATTGAAGCTGATGGCGATTCACAAACCACATTTTGCTCAAGTGATTCGTGCATAACTACCCTCCCTGTAGCTAAGCATTCCAATAAATCAGTGCATGATAAGCAGCTGCCGTCAGAAAGAAGCTAACTTCAGCCTAATTCGAGGTACAGGGGCGCATCACCTCAATGGTGGGGTTGATCAGCGGACTGCGCCATAATCACTCGGTTGCCGCCGCTCTCTTTGGCCTGGTACATGGCCATATCCCCGCTCCTGATAAATTGCTCTTCCGGATCCCCGTTAATGTAAAGCACGATGCCGATGCTTAAGGTTAGGGTTAGGCAGGGTAGCGACTGGGGCTGGAAGCTGGTGGGGGCGGTATCGTAGAAAGTCTTGCGCAGTCGTTCGGCAACGATAGCGGTTTTATCCAGGTCGGTTTGAGGCAGGATAAGCATAAATTCGTCGCCGCCGTAGCGGAATCCGAAATCGGTGCTGCGCAGTTGCTTCCGGATCAGGCTTCCTAGGAGGGTGATCAGGTTATCCCCCTCCTGATGCCCCAGGGTATCGTTTACGGTCTTGAAATTGTCCATGTCGATGCAGATCATCGAAAGCGGATGGCCATAACGCCTGCTGCGGGCGACCTCTTGGGACAGGGTGGCGTAGAAGTGGCGTTGATTGTAGAGCCCACTTAGATTGTCGGTAATCGAGAGCAGGCGCAGGGATTGTTCCAGTTTCTTACGGGAGGTCAGGTCGTGGAAAAAACCGACACTACCGACTTCCTGACCCGCCTCAATGGTCAAGGTGGCTGAGATCTGAATCTGGATGATCCGGCCGCTCTTGGATTTTACAGCCGATTCGTGCCCTTGGATGCGGCCGTAGGTCCCGGATTCCTTCGAGTGCATCAGGCGTTTGACGGTGTGCCCGGCACGGTGCGGATGATAGAGGTCCGCGATAGATACTTTACCGACCACCTCGCTGGCACTGTATTCAAGCAGCTGCTCGGCGGCCTGATTGAACAGCACGATAATACCCGCACGGTCGATAGCAATGACCGGATCGGGGCAAATGGCGGCCAGTTGGTCCTGAAATGTTTTTATTATTGTCATAGCGTCAACGTTAAGCCTAGGTGATTAGCACATGCTTAAGCGTTCAGCGAAGGAAGCGTCGAAGTCGAGCACACAAACAGCATCCTTGTCGTTGCTTAAATACGACTACTTTAACAGGCAATGAGTTCAGCTGGCCGGACTTCGATTCAGGTAGGTCAACCACTCATGTTATTGAACTATAGGCAATGATCTCATTAATAGCTATATCAACATAATTGACATCAATCCGTGAAAGTAACAGGTAGAGTGGAACCGCATTTGGGGCGGTTTACGAAAGGCTTTACCGGTCTAAGGGCATCTTGAATGACTACTCTGAGGCGACGTCAGGTCTCAGGTACTGATGCGGCCTTGGAACAATGCGAAAGTGTAGTGGTCGGAGTCTATCCCATCACGTCCGCTTTATAGATATCTTTCCGCTTTTTTTCCTGACGCGAAGCCTATGAGGCTACTGCCCCCGTAACCCGTAACCCGTGGCCCCTTAGCGCACATAGCCCGCTCAACCACGCGGTTACGGCCGGTCTTTTTGGCTTCGTAAAGTGCTTTATCAGCACTGGCGATCAGATCATCTAACTGCATATCCACTGTGGGGACTTCCGTTGCAACCCCAAGACTGATCGTGACAACATCGGCTACCCCTGAGCCACTATGTGCTATGGCGGCATTTTCCACCGATTCGCGCAAGGTCTGAGCTAACTGTTTCGCATGCTCGGTATTGGGCAGTATTACGGCAAATTCCTCGCCACCGTAACGAGCAACAAGGTCTGTCGAACGGTTACATGATTTATTTAGTGCCGACGCAACCTCTTTTAGGCAATGATCACCCTGTTGATGACCATAATTGTCGTTATAGCTCTTAAAAAAGTCGACATCAATCATAATCAAACCGAGGGGGTTACCGTCACGCAAGGCGCGTCGAAACTCACAAGTCAGGATTTCGTCGAAGGCTCTGCGATTACCCACTCCTGTGAGCGGATCGGTGAGGGAAAGCAACTCCAATTGGTCTTGTGTGTCTCTCATGAACTGAAGATAGGCAACACGCCGTTTTTCATGATTCCAGGAAATCCCGGCCAGGCCTGCAGCAACCAGCAATACTGAAATCGCCATCAAGTAATGCAGCCGTTCAAACTCGGCAAGCTC
>SDWN01000117.1 GCA_004195305.1 Neptunomonas sp.
AGATGTGTATAAGAGACAGGACAGTGGCCACTCACTTACATGAAATGGGCCACCCGTTTGAAGTGGTCGAGAAAGCCCTCAATCACCAGATCCGTTCAACCGTTGCCGCAACCTATAACCGCGCCGAATATGCCAGCCAGCGTAAAGTGATGCTGCAACAGTGGGCAGATCTGATAGAGTCGATAATCTCCGAGCAAAAAGTGATCTTCGGACAATTTGCTAACAAGGGATAAGAATTAGCCATGCCTAGGGCGACGGCCCGAAAAGGAGGACGACCTACCCTCCCTGGCATGGTTAACCACTGTAGGGATCGCAGAGGTGCGAACGTGGACTCAAATAGTCAAGACGGATTCACACCTGAACAAGCGGCCCTTAGGATGACCGGCCTCTATAAGTTTCATCGCTTTGACAGGGTAGAAGAGGCTATTAGCTTTTTTGCAGATAGCGAAGCCCTAGAAGACCAGAAGCAACATGCAGGATTAGTAGATCAGCTAAAGCGAGCCAGAAGGACTCTTATAAATATTGAAAAAGAGTTGGCTAGGCCTGTTGAGTTGATAAGGTACCTCAAAATAAATGAAGACGGCCTAATTGATGATGCCAGCTGTAGCGCATGGTCGACTAGAAATTCCATCATGCGTCGTCCTAGTAAAGATGGCGACTCTGTCAAGCCAATCTCCCATTGGAAACTCAAGGATAAACTCACAGCAGAACAAGCTAGCCTTATAATCTCCGGTTTAGAACAGTTTTCGACCTTTACGGAGGTCAGGGAATGGTTAGATTGGCAATCGAAGCTTATGAGTGAATATAGGCCTATATCTGCCCAGCATAGCGCATTGCATGATGTTCATGGCGACGTCACGGAACCCAAAGATAAGATACTAGATCTATGGGAACAGGGCCTCGACCTCTGGACTGCTTCTGATAAAAAAACCATGTTTAACAACGCCTCAGCTATCAAAGACGCAATTGCAGGCACAAAGAAGCAACCGCCTAGTGAGCTTATGTCAAAGTCCAACATCTATGACTGGTGTAAATCTAATAACATAGATCTACAACACTGGATTGAATTGTTTGGTGATAACCTGCCCAATGAGGGCACCTTGCATGGTCAGAATGTCACTGAAGCCAAACCTAATCGCAAGAGAGAAGACGGGTATCGAAAAACAATAGGCGTATTAGTAAAAGCACTTGCTGATAAGACCGGCCCAGCTACCGGAACTCCCGATAATCCAAACTACAATCAATTAACTCAGCTACTTCATCAATACACCGATAACATGACATTTCTTTCTGATCGCGCCGTTAGAGAGCGCTTAGCTGATGGTATCACCGCCTTGAAAGAATAATCTTTGTTTGGCAACTGCCAACGAATATTGGCAGTTGCCACACCTTCTAACCTACTGAAATTAAAGTGTCCTAGACGTTCAAACCTATCTAGAAGCACTTCAACATGACCCACCCCAAGATCATCCGTATCAGCACGGTTAAAGCTGTCACAGGCCTCTCTCGCGGTTCCATCTATCGGCTCATCAAAGAGTCGGACTTCCCCAGACAGATCAAACTTTCGACTCAAGCCGCTGGCTGGATTGAAAGCGAAATCAATGACTGGCTGGAAAGCCGGATCGCAGCATCACGCGGCTAAGGGGGGGGCGCTATCGTGAGCAGATTAAACGACATCGGTAACTCGACCTCCGCCCAACGCCTACGGATCTTAACTGCACTTGAAGCAGCAGGGCCGCTAGGTATTACCACCATCGAAGCCAGAGAGCACCATGACGTCATGGCACCTGCCGCCAGAGTCCATGAGCTACGGCACGTTAACGGCAAGAACATCGCCACGGTCTATACCGAGGCCGTCAATGCTCAAGGCCACAAACACACCAATGCCCGCTATGTACTGCTGCCTGGTGAATGGGATGACTGCGGTAAGCACTGATCCGGCTAACAGCCTGGTACGCCGCTTATTGGTTAGAGGTAATCGCCTTGCTATTGAGCAGGGCCGATTACACCTAGACGCGGCCAGCGGTAAGCCTGTTGCCGATTGGTTAGCGGCTCACCATAAACAGCTTGTGGCTGAGATCCTACAACGTACCGGCATCGATGCGCTGCACTATACCGGCTATAGCTGTGGTCACTACCCTCCAAAGAAAAGAGCAGGCGTCACATTACAGTTCGATAGCCTTCTAACCAATGCTAACCGCTACGCGATCTTCAATGCGGATCTAACCCGAACCAAAGGCTATAAGGCCGGTAGCCCATTGCCAAAAAAACAGTTTAGGCTAAACGAGGGAAGTTCATTCAAACCCTTCTGGTTGAGCGCACTGGATGCACCGCGCCGGTGGTCGGCACTTCACGATTACATGGGGAAACTCAAAGGCATTCTGTTTGATGCTGAACTCACACCAGGGAAACCTGATCGATTAGTGGCCACCTCAATTAGAGCGATCAACCTGACCCACCAGCAACTACTGCAGGCTTTTGAAGTATCGACCATACCGGACAACTGCCAGACAGCATCCGGTCAAACGCCGGACAACTGCCAGACAATAATGCCGGACAAGATAATCGCGCCACCTCATGTACCACAAGGGTTACAGCCAGATCCAGCTACGGACGTTGATAGCTACGGTAACACGGTAAAAGGTAATGCGGTTTCACGGGTAGATGTTAACCCCCTATCACCCCCTATGAAGCCAATAGAACAAACCACCAATGACTGGTTAGCTGATTACAGTACAACTGAGTGACACGGACACAGAGGTTAATCAGGATGATTAAAAGTCGAGTTAGCCTAATGATTTCGGTGAATAAAACAGGAGGTGAGCATGGGTGGTAAGGGCAGCGGCAACTGGTGCCGGTGGAACACTGGGGCAACACTGGAACAAACCCGACGGATCGACATTCGTTATATGACAAAGCAAGGACTACTCAAAGCCGGTCGCGGCGGTAGCCTGAGCTGGTCAAGTAGAGGCGAACCCGACGGCAGCATCAACTACCAATGCTCTGAGCAACGATTACACCTCAATTTTAGAAGCCGGTCACACGGCGGGGAATGGGAGTCGGTAAAGCAAAGCATCTGGTTTGATCGCACCCCCTGCCACTACGGCGGGGAACGGTTGTGGTTCCTCTGCCCACGCTGCGATCGGCGAGTGGGTGTGTTGAGCGGCCACGGGACGCTATTCCTGTGCCGCCATTGCTACCAACTGCCCTACGCTTCACAGAACGAAGGCCGCATAGAAAGGTTGATAAGCCAGAAGCACAAGCTAGGCGAGCGGATCTTTGAGCATTACGACTACGGCGAAGGCTGGGGCAAAAAGAAGGGAATGCACTGGAAAACCTTTAACCGCTTGCATGCCCGCTACGAAGCGATGGAACAACAGTGGTGCGGGTATATGGGTCAGTATCTCCATTTGTTATAGAGAGGGCATGCTCTCCATCTATCACACAGAACAAGAATAAAAGCCAAGTATTTCAGCTATATGCATCATAACCAACCCAGTTTACGAACAATAAAAAAGGAGCCATAGCTCCTTATTTATTACATAAATCGGTTGTCGCTGCTAGAACTTATACTCACCAATTACCGTAGGTTCACCTTCAACTTTATCCATAAAGTTTTTACCAAAACGTTCAGCGAGAGACATAGGGCGGCCAGCACGAGCATGCTTGTAACATGCTAAAGCTTCTTTAAGCTCCTCAGCATGCTTGTCGACCAAAACCTTTTTGGCCACTGGCAAATTGGCTTCTTCGCAAGGACCAGAAACCCCATAAAAAGGCATTGTCTTAGCTAAAGCACTCATTGAAATACTCCTAATCTTGCACCGGCAACAGTGCCCACGCATCCCGCGATGCTTGTATATAACTATAGTATCGCCTAGAAATCCATTCTTTAAAGGTGACATTAGACTCAGGCGTGTGATTAAAACACAAAAAACACTTCATTAAGATGATTAAAATTCATGTGCTTAGACCTTAAACCAGAGCCCACCTTTAAAGCTTTCTAGGTCTGACCTGCGCTTAAACCCGAAATTTTCATAGCGAAGGATTAGCTTCTGATTCAGCGGATGCGGTATGCAAACATAGTCTCGCCCAATGATATATGCGTAGTGATACGCTACCGCGAACACAACCTTAGTAACACGCCCTGCCAGCGGATTATCGGCTATAGGGTTAGCCTCCATCAGATCAATCCTTACTTTTGACTCATTGGAGTGAGGGTTCTTCTTACTTACCCGACCCACAGCAACACCGCACAAAACGTCATCCACCCATATTGCCAACTCAAACCTACGGGGATGCTTTTTCCAATCGCCAATATAAAGGTTGGACCAATTTAAGTGATCCTTCCCTAACACACGTTGACTATGCTTCCAGGTACTCACCCTCTCCAAAGTATCTGAACAGAAACATGTCAACCCAAGCCCTCGAACTTGAAAATCCGAAACGATCTCTTCGCGCGCTCTGTTATATGCTTCGAAACGCATAGCATTAAAGTGTTTATGCGTATCTGGGAAGCTAAGTGGAGTAGGTGGGCACAGCATCTAAGTTCCATTCTGTTGCTGATCTAAATCGAAAAAGGCAAGCCTCAAGATCAGCATACTAACAGGAGGGACCAAAAATAGCCTCAAGCCCAACAAAGTTGGGCAACGTTGATACTTATTAGGTATCTAACTAGGTGCTTTTAATGACAATTAAAGATAAAAACTAGGTTTTTCAAACGCATATAAAGATAAATATCTTCTGTATCGGAAAATAATCCCCCCCCCTGACTGCGTCATAACATAAATTATTCCTGACAACTTCCTCCTCCCATCCAGTTCAGTCATCAACTTATGATCTGAAGCAATGAATTGATACCTTTACGTATTTATACTGATTGACGTATTAGGTTCTCTTCGGTTGGTAGTGTTTGACTTGCAACTTTATCGAAGAGCGGTGAATCGCAAGTTAGGAATGCCTCACATGGAAAACGCTCTCTCTCTCTCAGGGGATGCGGATGCTCAGACAAATCAATTTGCCACCGGGATGCAATATCTGGCATTCGGGTTAGGCGATGAGCATTACGCAGCCGACATTCTCCGCGTCGTTGAAATTCGCGGCTGGACCCCGGTCACCACCGTCCCCAACACCCCGGATTTCATCAAGGGAATCCTCAATCTGCGTGGCACCATCGTGCCGATTATCGATCTGCGCCAGCGCTTCAACCTGGAGCTCAGGGCATACACCGATACCACCGTCGTCATCGTCGTGTCGGTCAATGCCGATAACGGTCAGAAAGTGATCGGCATGGTGGTCGATACGGTCGATTGCGTAATGGATGTCGCCGCTGATGCGATTCAGCCGGCGCCGGATTTTGGCACCGCCATCCATACCGAGTTCATCGAAGGGTTGGCCACCGACGCTGACGAGCAGATGGTTATGATTTTGAACCTCGATCGCATGCTTACCGAGCATGAGGTCGATGGTTTAGACGCTATTCAAT
>SDWN01000888.1 GCA_004195305.1 Neptunomonas sp.
CTAGACCGACGCCGCCGCCGTAGGCCGCACCCTGCACCCGGGCGATGGTCGGTTTGGAGAATCGATCCAGACAGTTCATCAATTCGGCAAGTTGCAGGGCGTCCTGCAGGTTCTCATCATGAGAGTAATCGGCCATCCGGCGCATCCAGCTCAGATCGGCCCCGGCGGAGAAGCTCTTGCCGTTGGCCGCCAAGATCAGCAGCCGCACCTGAGGGTTGGCTTCCAACTCCTGCAAGGTGCAAATAAGCTCGGCAATGAGGCTGTCGTCGAAGGCGTTGTGGACCTCGGGGCGGTTCATGGTCAAGGTCGCCACACCCGCGGCGTCGATTTCGGTTAACAGATAGTTGTTCATAGCATCACATCCTGAAAACGCCGAAGTTTGTCGGCTCGATAGGGGCGTTCAGGGCGGCCGAAAGGCTCAAGCCCAGGACCATTCTGCTGTCGGTGGGGTTGACGATTCCGTCATCCCAGAGACGGGCGCTGGCGTAGTAAGGGTGGCCCTGATGTTCGTACTGTTCACGAATCGGCGCTTTGAACGATTCTTCCTCAGCGGCACTCCAGTCTTCTCCCCTGGCTTCCATGCCGTCCCGCTTGACCGTCGCCAGCACGCTGGCGGCCTGTTCGCCACCCATGACCGAGATCCGCGCGTTTGGCCACATCCAGAGGAAATTGGGGCTGTAGGCCCGGCCACACATGCCATAGTTGCCGGCCCCGAAACTGCCACCGATCAGCATGGTCAGCTTGGGCACCTTGGCGCAGGCGACAGCGGTGACCATTTTGGCACCGTCTTTGGCAATTCCGCCAGATTCGTACTTGCTTCCGACCATAAAGCCGGTGATGTTTTGCAGGAAGATCAGCGGGATTCCACGCTGGCTGCACAACTCGATGAAGTGGGCGCCCTTGAGGGCCGACTCAGAGAAGAGGATGCCGTTGTTGGCGACAATCCCTACCGGGTAGCCATAGAGGTGGGCAAAACCACAGACCAGGGTCTCGCCGTAGAGCTTCTTGAATTCTTCAAATTCACTGCCATCGACGATGCGGGCGATGACCTCACGCACGTCAAAGGGTTTGCGCTTGTCTTGCGGGATGAGGCCGGCCAGTTCAGAAGGATCGAAGAGCGGTTCCTTCGCTGCGCGGATATCGAGCTCAGGGCGTTTGATCGAATTGAGCCCGGAAACCACATTGCGGGCAATGCCGAGGGCATGTGCATCATCGTGCGCGTAATGGTCGGTCACGCCCGATATGCGACAGTGGACATCGGCTCCGCCCAGATCTTCGGCACTGACCACCTCGCCGGTCGCAGCCTTGACCAGCGGCGGTCCGGCTAAAAAGATTGTGCCCTTCTCCTTGACGATGATCGATTCGTCGGCCATCGCCGGCACATAAGCACCACCTGCGGTACAAGAGCCCATGACCACGGCGATCTGCGGGATCCCTTTGCCCGACATATTGGCCTGATTGTAAAAGATCCGCCCAAAATGATCCCGATCCGGAAAGACCTCGTCCTGCTTGGGCAGGAAGGCGCCGCCGGAGTCGACAAGATAGACGCAAGGCAGTCGATTCTGTTCGGCGATCTCCTGAGCACGCAGATGTTTTTTAACCGTCGTCGGGTAGTAGGTCCCGCCCTTAACGGTGGCATCGTTGGCGACGATCATGCACTCGCGGCCGCTGATGCGGCCAATGCCGGAGATAAGGCCGGCAGCCGGGACATTGTCGGTATAGACTCCAGCGGCCGCGAACTGCGACAGCTCCAGAAAAGGAGAGCCGACATCGAGGAGTTGGCGAATGCGCTCGCGGGGCAGCAGTTTGCCTCGCGAGACATGTTTGGCTCGCGACTTTTCACCACCGCCCAGCTTGATCTGGGCCACCTTGTCTCTCAGGTCAGCTATTAGCTCGCCCATCGCAGCAGCATTGTCCTGGTAGTCTTGCGAATTGGTTTTGAGTGAACTGTTCAGTGTTGTCATAAACTTCGTCCTATTCGTTCAGCTGGTGGTTGAAAAAAGGTCAGAAGTTTGTCGGACTTAACGGGCCGGATTTGCAGCCGGGTCATGGAAAGTCCGACAAACTCCTAAGGAGCACTCTCGTTGAAAAGTTCACGACCGATCAGCATCCGCCGGATCTCCGAGGTGCCGGCACCGATTTCATAGAGCTTGGCGTCGCGCAGGTAACGTCCCGTCGGGTAATCGTTGGTATAGCCGACACCGCCAAGGGTCTGAATCGCCTCCAGCGCCATCCAGGTCGCCTTCTCCGCCGAGTAAAGGATCGCACCGGCGGCATCCTTACGTGCCGTCTCGCCTCGATCACAGGCCTTAGCAACCGCATAGACATAGGCCTTGGTAGCGTTCATGGTGCTGTACATGTCGGCAATTTTACCCTGCATCAACTGAAATGTCCCGATCGATTGGCCGAACTGTTTGCGCTCATGGATAAAAGGCACAACCACATCCATGCAGGCCTGCATGATGCCCAAGGGGCCACCGGAGAGGACCGAGCGCTCGTAGTCGAGGCCGCTCATCAGCACGTTGACCCCTTTATTCAGGGGTCCGAGGATGTTTTCGGCAGGAACTTCGCAGTTTTCGAACACCAACTCGCAGGTGTTTGAGCCGCGCATCCCCAGTTTGTCGAGCTTCTGAGCGGTGGAGAATCCCTTCATACCCTTCTCGATCAGAAAGGCCGTGATCCCCCTGGAGCCGGCCGCGGGGTCGGTCTTGGCGTAGACCACCAGCACATCGGCATCGGGGCCATTGGTGATCCACATCTTGTTGCCGTTGAGGTAGTAGCTGTCGCCCTCGCGGTCGGCGCGCAGACGCATGCTCACCACGTCGGAACCGGCCCCAGGCTCACTCATCGCCAGGGCACCCACATGCTCGCCGGAGATCAGTTTTGGCAGATACTTGCGCCTCTGCTCTTCGTTGCCGTTGCGGTGGATCTGGTTGACACACAGATTGGAGTGGGCGCCGTAAGAGAGGGCGACCGAGGCCGAGGCGCGGCTCAACTCCTCCATGACGATGACGTGTTCAAGGTAGCCCATGCCGGCGCCGCCGTACTCTTCGGGGATGGTGATACCGAGCAGTCCCAGGTCGCCCATCTTGCGCCACATGTCGGCCGGGAATTCGTTGTCGCGGTCGATCTCGGCAGCGCGAGGAGCGAGTTCGGCGGCGGCGAAGGCGGCGACAGTTTCACGCAGCAGGACGGCGGTTTCGCCGAGGTCGAAATTGAGAGTCGGATAGCTGGCCATAACAGGTTTCTCCTTTTGAATAGTTAAGTTGACAGGCTAAATTGCAACCGGCATACCAAACGCTGTTATGTTTTATATATAAGTAGCACCCGATACCCCAAGTACCTGTTTTAGCGTGTCTTCAATGGGGTTGACCCTGATTGTGGACGGAGCTGCAACGAAAGGAGATATCATTAATTCGTAGCCAAATATAAACAGGTTGGACTGAAACCGGAGGGCAAACTCAGCGCAGATGCGGGCCACAGATCTTGTCTACATTCGGATAATTTATCCGGACGGAGACAGGGGCTGGTATTCCGCAGAATTTTTCAAATAATCCTTAAATATCTGTGCTCTTACTTGCTATGCTACTGGGGGCGCCATCAGCATCAGAAACAGGACATTGACGGTTGAATACGTTTTCACATTACGCCTTACTTCTTCAACAACCCCTGACAAGAGGTTCCTATGGCTGATTTGTATGCGACGATTAAAGAGCTAGATCCCGGCGTTAAAGAGCGACTCGCCGATGTTTTGGAGAAGCGCGCCGCCGACTCGAGGCAACGGGAGATGCTTCATTCATACCTGTCGGAAATAGATTTTCCACCGGCTGCACGGGTGTTGGAAATTGGCTGTGGCACCGGGGGAGTCACGCGCACCCTGGCGAACTGGCCTGGCGTTTGTGAGGCGGTGGGACTTGACCCCTCTGCGGTATTCCTATCCAAGGCCCGGGAACTCGGCAGCGCTATCCCAAACCTCTCATTTGAGCAGGGCGATGGGCGCTCCTTGCCCTTTAACGACAAGTCTTTCGATGTTGTCATCGTCCATACCACCCTGTGCCACGTGCCCGATCCGGCGGGGCTGGCAGCAGAAGCCTATAGAGTCCTCCGGCCCAAGGGATGTTTGGCCATCTTTGATGGCGATTACGCCACCGCAACCATTGCCAGAGGCGACTCCGATCCGCTTGAGGCCTGCATCCATGCCTTTCGTGATGGCTTTGTTCACGACAAGTGGCTGGTTCGGCGGCTGCCTGTCTTGATTCAATCCTGCGGATTCGATGTTCAGCCGATGCGTAGCCACGGCTATGTGGAGGCCGGGAGAGGTTCCTACCTCCTGACCTGGATCGATCGGGGAGCAGACCTATTAGTTCAGACAGGGGCTATTGGCGAAGAAAAAGCAGAAGCCCTAAAAGTTGAAGCGCGTCGAAGAAGCGATAACAACCATTGGTTTGGCCACATCGCCTTCGCCAGTCTCTTGGCGACAAAACCTTAAATAACCGGCCGCACTGACGATCTGCCCTGGCGTGGCGAGGCACGAACAAGCGCATTCCACGGATATGGCTAAGAAAGAGTAAATACGTTGAAAATCATCGATTCCGTAGCTGCCGTATTCTGTCATAACGACCAGGTCTTCTCGGTGCGTCGTCAGTCATACCTGAATGCCTTCCCGGGATATGAGTCCTTTCCAGGTGGAAAAATTGATCGCGAAGATTCCACAAGTCAGCACTCTGCCCCCTTTCTCTGTGATTTGGACGGTCAGAAAATGCACGCGCTGGTTCGCGAGATTCAGGAAGAGCTTGCCTATGACATCCCCAGGGAGATCAGCGCCGGCCAGGTGACCGCGGTCCGATATCTGGCAACGGCGCTGGCACCCGCCATAACACCAGTACGATTTCGCTTGCACTTCTTCCGCATCGACCTCAAGACACGCCCTCTGTTTACAACGGATTGCGGAGAAATTGCCGACAGCTGCTGGGAGACGCCCCAGCAATTGCTCGGCAGGTTTCATCGCGGAGATGCCTTGATGGTCCCACCGCTGCGCTGGATGCTCGAAGAGTTAGGTCGTAATCCGCAAGGAGCCAATTTTGGTGACCTGTCACCGCAGTTCGATGAAGAGAACTATGTGCCCCAGTTAGAGTTGCTCAGTGGCTTTCACATACTGCCGATCCCGTCCTGCACCTTCCCGCCGGTCAAACGAACCAATGCTTTTTTAATCGGTGACGAAGATGAGGCAAAAATCCTCATCGATCCCTCCCCTGAATCTCCGCAGGTGCTAAAAAAACTGGTGTGTACGCTGGGAGATGATGGCGTAGATGCCCTGTTTATAACCCACCATCATCGCGATCATCATGAACATGCGCCAGAGTTGGCCCGGCACTTAAACCTGCCGGTCTGTATGAGTGAATACACCTGTTCTCGCATAACCCAAGAATATGGCGCCGACTATTTATCCAACATA
>SDWN01000179.1 GCA_004195305.1 Neptunomonas sp.
GGTAATGAACAGCTCAAAGGGGCGCTGAAGGGGCTGTTCAAGTGATGGTGGCACGTTGACACCGGAGCAGTTTCAACAGCAGTTGCTGGGTTGGTTTGACCGTCATGGGCGTAAAACTCTGCCCTGGCAGCAATCGATCACGCCGTATCGGGTTTGGCTCAGCGAGGTGATGCTGCAGCAGACTCAGGTAGCGACGGTCATTCCCTACTTCGAGCGTTTTATCGCCACGTTTCCCAGTGTTGAGGCTTTGGCGCACGCCGATATCGACCGGGTTCTGCACCTGTGGACCGGGCTGGGCTACTACGCCCGGGGCCGCAATCTGCATAAGGCGGCGCAACGGGTTGTGGATCAACATGCGGGGATCTTTCCGAATACGCTGGAGCAGCTGCAGGCGTTGCCGGGAGTCGGTCGCTCAACAGCAGGGGCTATTTTGTCGATCGCCCTGCGGATACCGACGCCCATATTGGATGGTAACGTTAAGCGGGTCCTGGCGCGTTTTCATGCGCTCGAAGGTTGGTCTGGACAGAGCGCCGTTCAGCAGCAGCTATGGCTGCTGTCCGAGCGTTATACCCCGCAGCTGCGCTGTGCCGATTACACCCAGGCGATCATGGATCTCGGGGCGACCCTGTGTCGACGCAGCAAGCCCGAGTGTGAGCGGTGTCCACTGCAGGCGGGTTGTCAGGCGCGAGCGTTGGGTGTGCAGCAGCTTTTTCCCTACCCTAAGCCTAAGAAGGTGTTGCCGGTAAAGCAGTGTTGGATGCTGATCCTGCGCGATCAGCCGGGCCGGGTGTTGTTACAGCAGCGACCTCCCGTCGGCCTCTGGGGTGGGCTCTGGTGTCTGCCTGAGTTTGATTCACGAGAGGCGTTGCAGGCTTATGTTGACGGTGCTAACAGCGCTTCTCAGGCGCTGCAGGTGTTGCCCGAATTTCGTCATACCTTCTCCCATTTTCATCTGCAGATTCGGCCGGTTGTTGCCCGTGCAGAGGGAGGTTGGGCGGCTGGAGTGGCAGAGTCCAAGGACTGTTGGTATGACCTTGATCGACCGCTTGAGCTGGGCTTGGCTGCACCGGTTAAACGGTTGTTGAGCCAACTCCGGGTCGGTGGTGCTGACTAGCGGGCTGGTGTACGCTAGCGGCCTTGTCATCAAGCGGGTTTGTTTGTTGTTTTATTAACCCGGTGGGTTAATAGGAGGCGCAAGGGTGCGTCAATATGGGTCGAAGACCCATGCGAGTTACTGAAGATCAAGCAGTTTAGCGTAGCTGTGGCAGGTTTTAGGGGCGATGGGAAAAAAGCGATGGAACCTATTTGTCCATCAGGTTAATAGTCGGGTTATTTGAGGGGTTATGAGCATGGGTCGAACAGTGTTGTGTAAGAAGTACCGGCAGCAGCTAGAAGGGCTGGAGCGTCAGCCTTATCCTGGCGCTAAGGGCAAAGAGATCTTCGATAGCGTTTCTAAGCAGGCCTGGCAGGAGTGGATGGAGCATCAGACCCGACTGATCAATGAAAAGCATCTGAATATGATGGATACAGAGGCGCGTAGCTATCTGGCGGAGCAGATGGATAAGTTTTTAAGTGGTGATCAGTTCGATCAGGTTGAAGGTTACGTGCCGACAAAAAAATAAGCCATGTGCAAAGGCGGGCGGGTGATTAACAAGGCGCGTGACGGGGCATGTAGCAGAGAACATGCATGCGCTCAAAAGTGATGATAAAAAGACGCTTGTCGCAACGTTGCTGTAATGGCGAAGACCGTGCCGTACGCTGAGCAGGGGGGGGCGCACCGCCTGCCGGTGGTGATCGCGCTGCTAGGGGGGATCGTGTTGGTCCTATGGCAGGTGGCCGTCTGGACCCGAAGCAATGAGCTAGGGCTGTTGCAGCGCTCGTTGGAGCTGAACCTGTCACGCTATACCCTGAGTCTCAAAAGTGAACTGGAAAAATATCGGAATCTACCCGCCCTGCTGGCCAGGGACCGGAGCTTCAAAGAGCTGCTCTACAGTCCTGATGACAGCATTGTCGTCGCGACCTTAAATAACTATCTAGCTGATGTCGGACGTATCACCGGTGCATCAGATATCTACCTGATGTCCCCCGCGGGGGATACTCTGGCGGCGAGTAATTGGAATCAGCAGAACTCTTTCGTCGGAAAAAATTTCATCTATCGGCCCTATTTTACCCAGGCAATGAGCGGGCGTGCGGGGCAGTATTTTGGTTTGGGCTCGACGTCGCGCAAGCGGGGATACTACTTTTCCCATCCTGTTTTCACCGCAGATAAGGTTGTTGGTGTGGTGGTGGTTAAGATCGACCTTAACGATATTGAGGAGCAGTGGAACGATGATCTAACCGATCTGCTGGTGACCGATGTTGATGATATTATTTTTATCAGCACCCGGCAGGCCTGGAAGTTTAAGAGTTTAAAGCAGCTGTCTGCGTCCGATCTGAAGCGGATTGTCGGTAGCTTGCGTTATGCGGATCAGGATCTGACCTCCTTGCCGATCACCCGGCGCGAAAAAATCGGCTCTGATGTCGAGTTGGTGACACTGTTGGAAGGTGCCGATGCCACGGCTGAGCGCTCGCTGGAGCGCATTTCCGGTAGCCGCTATATGCTGGTGCGCCAGCCCCTGCCCGAAGCCGAATTGAATGTGGTGGCGCTGGCTAGGCTCAGCCAGGTTTCGGCGCGGGTATGGGGTGCGGTGGTGCTGACGGCGGTGGTGCTGACAGTGCTGGTGCTGTTGGGACTCTTTTTGTTGTTGCGGCAGAAAATAGTTCATGAACGACGTCGCTTTAAGGAGCAGGCAAACCGAGCTCTGGAGCTGAGCGAAGCGCGGGTGCGGGCGGTTATCGATAACACCCAGGCGGGCCTGATCACGCTCGATGCTCAAGGCCGGATAGAGTCATTTAATCCCACCGCTGAGGCGCTGTTCGGCTACGCAGCGGAGCAGATCGCCAGCCGCTATTTCAGTGTCCTTATTGCCCCGCCGGATCGCCCGGTATGCTGGCGCACGATCACCGAGCCGATGGATCTGCCCGTCGATGCCCAGGTGCCGGTGATTGAAGCGCAGGCAAGGCGTCAAAACGCTGAGCTATTTCCGATAGAGTTGACCCTGGTGGCGGTTTGGTATCACGGCGAACGCAAGTTTATCGTCACCATTCACGATATGACCGAGCGCAAGCAGTACGAGCAGTCATTGCGAGAAGCACGGGATTTTCTGGAGCAGCGGGTGCAGGAGCGGACGCAGGAGCTGCTGGGGGCCAATAATCGCTTAAGAAGCGAAATTGAGCAGCATAATAACACCCAGGAGGCGTTGATCCAGACGGCCAAGCTCGCGGTGTTGGGTGAGCTGTCGGCGGGCATTAATCATGAGCTGAACCAGCCGATGACGGCGATTCGAGCCTACGCCGATAACGCGCGTCAATACCTTGAACTTAAGCGGATGGATCGGGTGCAGGAGAACTTGCTGGAGATCTCCGGGCTGACCGAGCGGATGGCTAAAATAATTTCGCCGTTAAAGGTGTTCTCGCGTAAGAGCAGTGGGCAGGCGGAACCGGTTGCGCTGAAAGCAGTGCGCAAAGGCGCGATGTCGATTCTTTATGGTCGCTTGCATGCTGAGCAGGTTTCGATCATCTGGGCCGAGCAGGTCGATGAGGTTCTGGTGATGGGCGATATGGTGCGGCTTGAGCAGGTGATGGTGAACCTGCTCAGTAACGCGATTCAGGCGATGCACGGTTGTGCCAGTAAACGAATTGAAATCGACTGCCAGTTGCAGCCTGGCAAGGTGTATCTGAGTATTCGTGACCACGGTCCCGGCATCGATCCTGCAGAGCAGGGCCGGGTGTTCGAGCCGTTTTATACCACCAAGTCGGCAGGTGAGGGGCTGGGATTAGGATTGTCCATTTCAAAACGGATTGTAGAAAGCCTGGGTGGTGAGCTTAGCGCAGGAAATCATCCAGATGGAGGTGCTTGTTTTCGTCTGTGCCTGCAGCTGGTTTAGGGCTGGGTCTGGTGCAGTGATGCATAAGTGCTTTGATATACAGGCGTTTGGATTGTCTTGATGCTGTAAATTAGTGTTGCCTAATATTTCTCTGTAGGAGTTTTTCCTATTTTTAGGCCAGTGCCCCTCTATATCCTCTTTTTATGTTACTTCTGAACGCAGATCAATGCTTTATCGTCTATTAAACGCTAATCTGCATTCCTCTAGTATTAGCACGTAATCAACATCAAGGGCTCAGCCCTTTTTCACTTTTGTGCGCATTTTGTTGTTATCGGTCACTGCCGTTTTAAGGAAGTAAGCATGAGCAAAGATCGTTTTAGTGTGATCCCCGTCGGTCTGTCGGCGTTGTCAGCGATATTGTTATTATGGCTGGGTGGCGTCTCCCTGGTTGCCTGGGGGCTGGCGGCTGGCGTGGTAGCGGCTGGTTTTGTAGCTGCCCGCTATCTGCACGCGCAGCATCAAGTATTGTTGCTGCGCCAGGTCGAACAGTCGGCGGCCGCGTTGCAGTTGAGCGAACAGCGTGTTGCCGCAATGGGCCAGACCCAGGAATTGCTGGGGCGAGCGCTGCCCATCCTCAACCGCCATCTTTCCAGCGTGCGCGCTCAAACTGAAACCGAAATCGGTGCGTTGACCGCGCGTTTCGGTAGTCTGATTGATCAGCTTTCAGAGGCGATGCAGCAGTCTCAGGGTGAGGGCAGCGGCATCCTCGGTGTGATTGAGCAGAGCGAACATAAGCTCAACGAAATCTTGCAGGTGTTAGTCGAGATCAAAGAGACCAAGGCTTTGGTGCTGAATAAAATTAATGCCTTGGCGGGAAGTACGGCAGAGCTGGATGGCATGGCCCAGGATGTTGGTAAGATCGCTGAGCAGACCAATCTGCTGGCTTTGAACGCGGCCATTGAAGCCGCGCGGGCTGGCGAGCAGGGGCGTGGTTTCGCGGTAGTTGCCGATGAAGTCAGAAATCTGTCTAAACTGTCCGGTGAAACGGCCAAGAAGATTCGCGCCTCGGTAGAGGAGGTGGCCCAAGCGATGCATCAAGCGCAGCAAATTGCCGAGCAGAGCAGCGAGCGGGAAGCACAGGCGGAAAGCCGCGCGCAAGAAAATATCAGCACGGTGCTGGCACAATTCCAAAGCGCGGCAGCGGAGTTGTCGGACGCGTCGGAGCAGTTACAAGCGCGCAACCGCAATGTGCACCAGGATATCGGTGAGGTGATAGTCGCGCTGCAGTTTCAGGATCGCACCGACCAGATTTTATGCCAGGTTGAGTCCAGTGTTGATGCCCTGGGCGCAGAGGCGATTAGCTGCGCTGAGCGGCTCGAAACCGGTGCGCAGCCGATCGATATTGAGGCCTGGTTACTGGAGATGGAGCGCGGTTACGTGACCCGCGAGCAGCGTCAAAATCATGGAGCGACAGGTGTCGAAGATGAGATGGACAGTGGCGAAATTACATTTTTTTAAGG
>SDWN01000182.1 GCA_004195305.1 Neptunomonas sp.
GCGGCAGCACCTGAAAATCCAGGCCAGCGAGGACCTGATTAAACTCTTTGAGCTTGCCGGCATTACCGCTGGCCAGAACGATCTGTTGCATCGATTACCGCTATACCTAGTCGAACAAGGAGCCTGTCGGACTTAACACTGATCTACTGCGGAAAACCCGAATTTGGTCATATTTCCACGATCACCCTCGTTAAATAGCTCGCTATTCGCCTCGGATGATCGAAAAATCTGCCTCAAATCGACTTTGGCCAAAATCAAAAGGCCCTCGCTACGATCGGCCAAGCCCGACAGACTCCTAGTCGACATAAAAATGTTGTTGGAACTGAAGATTATACGCCGGCTTATTGGGGTCGGGTTGCACTTGCAGATCAAATTTCAGAATCTCGTCGTCAGTAAAGCGGAATTCGGTAATGTAATAGACCGCATCGCCTTCGCGAACCTGCTTAAAGGTTAACGATTGCACCTGACCCACCAGGTTGGTGAACGCACCGCTGACCAAGGCCGTAACCGGTGCATTCTGGCTGTTCTTATCCAGCACCGCCACATTCACCAGCCCCCGCACTTTACTGCGCTGAATAGCGTACGTCTGGGCCACAGCCGGGGTCAAAAAGGTGCTGTTAAACGCACTGTAATGCACTTCATAACTGTCAAAGGCCTTGAACTGCTCGGCCGTAGACTGGGTGGAAAACAGTGCTATTACCAGGCTCAAAGCCAGTGAATAGATAGATCGAACCATGATCGACTCCTTGATTATTGACCGCTTAATTAACCTGCCTGCCCCTGAACCTAACCCAGATCGACTCGGCAACCGCTCCTGCGTTGCTCTACCTCCTGCATCCATGCAGTCGTGCGGTAAAGCCCGACAGACTGCTGCAACCGCTATTTGGCCACATGATAGATCGCTATCTCACCCAACATATTAGGCCAGAGCGTAGTGATCCAGTGATCGCGATGTTTACTGTTCACCACCGTCCGCCTCACAATATGGATATTTTTTTGACGGCATAACGCCTCAAAATCCTTAAACGTGCAAAAGTGGATATTAGGGGTATTATACCAAGTATAGGGAAGAAACTTGGATACCGGCATCTCACCTTTAAGCGCTAGATAAAAACGGGCCCGCCAGTGGCCGAAATTTGGAAAGGTAACGATCGTCTCTTTACCGACGCGCAACATCTCATCCAACACCAGATCAGGACGCTCAACCGCCTGCAACGCCTGAGTCATGATCACCACATCGAAGCTTTTATCCTGGAAGTTGGTCAACCCCTGATCCAGGTCCTGCTCAATTACATTGACCCCGTTATCGATACAGGACGCGATATCCTCTGGATTGATCTCCATGCCGTAGCCCAGGACCTGTTTGTCCTGCTTAAGAAAGTGCAGCAGCTCGCCGCTACCACAGCCCAGATCCAGTACCCGCGACCGGGGTTGAACCCACTCCTGAATAATATCCAAATCGGCACGCATTATGACAGCCCCTGCTTTGCTGCACCCAAACCAATATCGGCGGCTACGCGATTCATATAGCGCCCAAAGACATCCATATAGCGTGGAATAGGGATCAGGAAGGCATCATGGCCGTGGGTGGATTCGATCTCAGCATAGCTGACATCCTTACCCGCGGCGATCAACGCATCCACCACCTCGCGGGATCGTTCCGGTGCAAACCGCCAGTCTGTCGTAAAGGCAACCAGAAGAAAACCACACTTAGCCCCCTGCAGCGTCGCCACCAGATCATGATCAAAATCGACACTCGGATCAAAATAATCCAGCGCCTTGGTCATCAGCAGATAGCTATTGGCGTCAAAGGCCCCGGAAAAACTTTCCCCCTGATAGCGCAGGTAGCTTTCGACTTCGAAATCGGCATCATAGTTATAGCTGAGTTTACCGCTACGCAGCTCCCTGCCAAACTTCTCACGCATCGAGTCGTCAGACAGATAGGTGATGTGCCCTAACATCCGTGCCAGCATCAGCCCCTGCTTGGGGATGGTGGCATGATCCTTATAACGGCCACCATGAAACGCGGGGTCTTTGCTGATCGCCTGGCGTGCGACCTCATTAAAGGCGATATTTTGCGCAGTGAGCTTGGCCGCTGAGGCGATCATCAGACAATGCCGCAGACGATCGGGGTAGTCGATCGACCAGTGCAGCGCCTGCATCCCACCCAAACTGCCCCCCACCACCGCGGCCCACTGCTGGATACCGAGCCGGTCGGCCAGACGGGCCTGACTCTGCACCCAATCTCTGACAGTAACTATCGGAAAGTCCGGACCGTACTCGAGATCTGTTTCCGGGTTGATACTTTGCGGCCCTGTACTGCCGTGACAGCCCCCTAAGTTATTGACCCCTACGACAAAAAAATGGTTGGTATCGATTACCTTGCCCGGCCCTATGGCCGAGTCCCACCAGCCCGGTTTCTTGTCATCCATGCTGTGGTAGCCAGCCAGGTGATGATGACCACTCAACGCATGGCAGATCAGCACCGCATTACTACGCTCGGCGTTGAGCTCACCATAGGTTTCGATCACCAGCTGGTAGTGCGGTAAAACCCGCCCACTGCGCAAGCTAAGCGGCTGATCAAACTGCAGTGTCTGAGGTTGCACCAAGCCGACCGAATCGGCAGCTATCTGTTCAGGCATCAGGGTATCCGAGGGTCAATACAGGCATCTCTCAACAGGGACTGAGTTGCCGGATAATGTCAGAAATTTTAGTCGGTTGCATAATTCGTAAGCGCTTACTGCGGCCCAGTTCAGCGCTCAGGATCTGCACATCACGCTTAGCCACACCAAGATATTTGACCTTGGGCTGCAGCCGGTATTTTAACAGCAGATCGCCGGCGTGCCACTCATCAGAGCAATCGCTGTAACTGTAACTGCACCACCTGAATCACCAGAAAAATTAAAATCGGCGACAGATCCAAGCCACCGATGGCCGGCACCACCCGTCGCGCCAGCTTGAATAGCGGTTCGGTCAACTGGCTGATCAATTGCGGCGCCGGATGAGAGCTCGTGGGAGCGACCCAGCTGATAACCACCGAGGCGATCACCGCGTAAAAGTAGATATCCAGAATCATGCTCAGCAGGCTAACCAGCGTAATCAAGACGACAGCGATAGGGGCAACGCCGCGGCCATTAACAATTAACAGCAGCACCAGCGTCGCCAGCTTAACCACAAACGCCAGCATCAACGCCGAAAAATCATGCCCGCCGATTTGAGGGATCATCTTCTGGAAGGGTGCCAGCGGCGCCTTGGTAAACTTGGCCACCGCCTGCGAGATCGGATTATAGTAATCGGCGTGGGCCAATTGGAGTAAAAATCGTAATACCACAATCAGCGCAAAACACTCGCCCAGGGTTCGAATAATCAAAGTTAAGGTTTCGGCGCCCATCGGTCGGTCTCTTTAGTTGAGTCAGTTATAAGCATCTGAAATTAATCACAGATACCCGCGTGCCAGAAGGTTTTTATGATAGAGGCCAAGACGACCCATTGCCAGCGTTGGCGACCCGGATCGCCCCTCCTTAAGCGTCGCCAAGCTCTGCTGCCATCGCCCGCCCACGATCCGCACAGGCGGTCATCGCCTCAGCGACTAATTCAGTTAAGCCGCCCTGCTGGAATCGCAGCAGCGCTTGCTCGGTAGTGCCCTTAGGCGAGGTCACCCGGCGGCGTAGCTCCGCGGGTTCGACGTCACTGGCTAAGGCCATCTTGGCCGCACCCAGCGCGGTTTGCAGGGTCAACCGGGTACTGACATCACGGCTCAGGCCCTGCGCCTCGCCCGCCTCAATCATCGCTTCCATCAACATAAAATAGTACGCCGGTCCGCTGCCCGATACGGCGATTACCGCATCGATCAACCCCTCGCTTTCGACCCATAGGGCGAGTCCCACAGAGGCCAGCATCTGCTCCGCCTGGATCCGCTGCAGTGCCGTAACCTGAGCGTTGGCATACAAACCACTCGCCCCCGTCTGCACTAACGAAGGCGTGTTTGGCATACAGCGTACCAATGCGACCTCCCCGCCTAGCCACCCTTCCAGGCTATTAGCGGAAATCCCCGCCGCGACTGAGATCACCAGAGGTCGGGAAAGCTGAACCACGTCGACCAGAGAACGCGCCACGGCCTGCATAATCTGCGGCTTCACCGCCAATACAAGGACCTCCGCAGCCGCAGCCGCCTCATTGTTGTCGGTGCTAACCCGAATGCCCAGGCGTTGCCTCAGATCCTCAAGCCGGGCCTGATCGCGCCCTGTGCCCCAGATCCGGTCCGCCGGATAACCTTGCGCCAACAGTCCACCTATAATGGCTTGCGCCATATTCCCCGCGCCGATAAACGCCAGAACAGGATGATTGCTACCTTTCATTGTTGTCGTACCTGTAGGTCATTGTTGTTTATGTTAAAAGCCATGTTTAAACGGGCGGGAGAGAACGCTCTCGATCACCGAATATCGCCGTACCTATGCGTACCAGCGTAGAGCCCTCCGCCACTGCAGCCTCCAGATCATCGCTCATCCCCATCGACAGCGTATCCATCTGCGGTGCCAGCGGCTTGAGTTGTTCAAACAGCTGCCGCATCTGGGTAAAAGCCAGGGTCTGTCCCGCGTCATCCAGGGCCGACGATGGAATCGCCATCAAGCCTCGCAAGCTCAACCCCGGCAGGCCCTGAATCTCTTTCGCCAGCGCTGCGGCCTGAGCCGGCATCACGCCAGACTTGCTCGCCTCGACACTGATGTTGACCTGAATACAGACATTGAGCGGGCCGAGCGCAGCAGGACGTTGCTCACTCAGCCGCCGGGCAATTTTGGCCCGATCAAGACTGTGAAACCAGTCGAAGTGCTCAGCCACCAAACGGCTCTTGTTCGATTGTAACGGGCCGATGAAATGCCAGCAGATACCCAGCCCGGCCAACTGTTCAATCTTGGGCAGCGCATCCTGCAGGTAGTTCTCACCGAAGTCCCGCTGACCGGCGATGTAAGCCTCGCGCAGCCTCTCAACCGGTTTGGTCTTACTCACGGCCAGCAGGGTTACGCTGCTGGCAGATCGCTGCGCAATTTGCTCTGCATCACGAATCCGGCGAACTGTGGCGGCTATATTACTTGCTATGCTACTCATCGCGTGGGCTTTCGGTAATAATGCTGACAATAAATAGAGTCCGTCAGGCTGACCGCGGCACGACTGCGGGCAAACCGGATGACTCCGACTAAGCCTACTGTATTTGATTGATATTTAGGGGTCCAGAGTCTGCTATGGATATCACAGAACTGTTAACGTTTAGCGTGCAACAAAACGCCTCCGACCTTCACGTCTCGGCAGGTGTGCCGCCGATGATCCGCGTCGACGGCGATGTTCGCCGCATCAAGATGCCGTCACTGGATCACAAGCAGGTCCACTCGCTGATCTACGACATCATGAACGATAAACAGCGCAAAGACTTTGAAGAGTTCTTTGA
>SDWN01000185.1 GCA_004195305.1 Neptunomonas sp.
GGCAGGGCTGTTGCGGAAGCAACTGCTGCCTACACTCCCTCGTTACGATTACATCTACTGTTTCGGCTCCACCGCGACATATCAGCAGGTTGTTGAAAATCTACCGACGTTGCTGATACGTCGTTAAAAACGACTTCAAAATGCTCATTTATACCTATAAACTGCGCTTTTTCGGTCGTTTTTGCCTAGTTTCGGCGGCCTCGCCAACGCTTTCAACAGCCGGCTAGATGACTCAACAGCTGGTAAGCGGGTGCGTGCCATTGCTGTTCAATGCAGTCATCGACCCTATCGCCGCAGGTATTCTGTCTCCCGGTCAGGCGTCGGCCAATTATGCGGGCATCAGTTCGGTCTTCCCCTCGCTACGACCGGTCAAGTCCGACGCCTAGCGATCTTATTAACCCGGGTTAATAGGAGACGCAAGGATGCGTCATCATGGGTCTAAGCCCCATGCGAGCCCCAGAAAATCAAGCAGTTCCACGCAACTGCGGCAGATTTTCAGGGCGATGGACAGAATAGGTATGGAACCAATTTGTCCATCAGGAAATAGTGGCTATCGTTGGTCAGCGCTACTCGCGGACAGGGTGAGGGGTTATCGTCCCTACCCTATCCGCCCGCACCGTATTAAATCTAGATCAGGCAAAACCTCGCCCTGCAAAACCTCGCCCTTCAAAACTTAGCCAGGCGGCCTTAGCCTCGTAGAACACACCGCTACTGTTTGTCCTTTACGTCGTCATACCAGAAATCGTGATGCTGTTGCGCCCAGACTTCGTCGACCCGACCGCTGAGCATCCCTTCCAGCGCACCTTCAGTCCCCAACGTGCCGATATACGCGTGAGCCAGGGCACCACAGATCAGTACCAGCGCTGAGATAGCATGGATGATATTGGCGTCCTGCAAGGTGTCGCGGAGTCCGATCACGGCTGGAAAGTCCAACACGAGACCCGACAACACCAGCGCTACGCCACCCACCAACAACAGCCAGAACCACAGTTTTTCACCCCCGTTCATGTACCCGGCATGCGGATGCTTACCCTTAATCATGCCGCCACCCTGAACAAACCACAGGATGTCGGTCACGCTGGGAATATTGTTTAGGAACCACTTGAGCAGCATCAGCGTCAGCGCGAACGCAAACAGGATCCCCAAGTAGTTATGCGCTGACTTGGCCAGCTGCAAATAGCTGCTAAAACCGGATTTCCCCAGTAGTTCGGGCAAAAAATAGCGACCATAGAGAAGACTCAAACCGGTCAGTGCCAGGATGATAAACAGCCCCGCAACGAGCCAGTGCAGATAGCGATCAAACTTCCGCCAGCGCTCGATGGTTCGACCGCTGCGAGGTTGATCGAGCTTATTCGATCCCAGCAGCAGATAGGTCGCCAGCAGCACCACGACGGTGCCTAACAGCGCCCATTTGCCGTAGGGCTGAACCTTATCATTGCGCAGCTGGCGCCACTCCTGGCCACTGCGATTAATCAGCACCCCCGCTTCAGACGAGCGGTTGGTCGAATAGCCGGAGCTACCCTGAGTCACCTGGCGCCAATAGTCGGCACCCTGGGAGCCCTTGATGCTCGCTTCAGCAACCGTACTCGCCTCCGCGATGCCGCTCCACGCCAATAACAGCCACCCGAATAACAGCAGCGCCAGCAGGCCGCCGGGCGAGCAACGTTCAGCAATTGAGCCCTTTAATTGAAGCCTTTGATTCATCTGTAACACCTATACAATCCGCCCCACTTTATTCGCAAGCGCCAGCAGGCCAGGCTAAAGCCCCGCCTGCACGCACGAACCGATTCAGCTAGGGTTTATTACCCGCTGCGTTATAAGCCAGGTTCTGCCCCCAGGCACCCGCATTTGAGCCGCGGGCGATGACCCGTTCACGGTAGATGTCCGACACCTCGCTGGCATCTCCTGCCAGCAACGCCTTGGTTGAGCACATCTCGGCGCACATCGGCAGTTTACCTTCGGCGATCCGGTTGCGACCGTACTTGGCCCGCTCGGCATCGGAGTGATCCTCTTCAGGACCACCGGCGCAGAAGGTGCATTTGTCCATCTTGCCCCGATCCCCAAACGCGCCCTCCTGTGGGAACTGCGGCGCACCGAACGGACAAGCAAACAAGCAATAGCCACAACCGATGCACGCATCCTTATCGTGCAGTACGATCCCCTGGTCGGTCTGATACAGACAATCCACCGGGCACACCGCCATACAGGGCGCATCGGTGCAATGCATACAGGCGACCGACAAACTGACTTCGTTAGGTTCACCATCGTTAATCGTTACCACGCGGCGGCGGTGAATACCCCACTCCACCTCGTGCTCGTTTTTACAGGCTGTGACGCAACCGTTACATTCAATGCAGCGTTCCGAGTCACAGAGAAATTTCATTCGTGCCATTTTGCTGTTCCTCTTAAGCTACGCTGATTTTGCACATGGAGACTTTACTTTCCTGCATCTGGGTCACCGAGTCGTATCCATAGGTCATCGCCGTGTTGGCAGATTCACCCGATACATAGGGCGCGGACCCTTGCGGATACTTAGCACGCAGATCCTTACCCTGGTACTCTCCGGCAAAGTGGAATGGCAGGAAGGCCACACCCGCCTGCACCCGATGGGTAAGCAGCGCCTTGACCTTGATCTTCGCTCCCTCCGGGGTATGCACCCAGACATCGCCGCCATCACGAACACCGTTGTTATTGGCATCGACCGGATTAAGCTCAACGAACATCTCCTGCTGCAATTCAGCCAACCAGGGATTGGAGCGCGTCTCCTCACCGGCGCCCTCATACTCCACCAGACGACCGGAGGTCAAAATAATGGGGTATTCCTTAGAGAAATCCTGTTTCTGAATCGATTCATACTGCGTCGGTAAGCGGTAGTGCGACTTGCGATCAGCCCAGGTGGGATAGTCGGCCACCAAGTCACGTCGGGTTGTATAGAGCGGTTCACGATGCAGGGGAACCCGGTCAGGGAAAGTCCAGACCACGGTCCGCGCTTTGGCGTTACCGAAGGGTGCACAACCGTGCTTGATCGCTACCCGCTGAATACCGCCAGAGAGGTCAGTCTTCCAGTTTTTACCCTCGGCGGCGGCCTGCTCTGCAGCGCTCAGGTCGTTCCACCACCCCAGTTTTTTCAGCAGCTTATCGCTGAACTCCGGGTGCCCGTCTTTGAGTTCATTACCCTTGGGGAAAGAACCTTCAGCCAGCAGGTTTTCACCTTCAAACTCCACCCCGAAGCGAGCCCGGAAGTTCAGCCCCCCTTTGGCCACGGTCTTACTGGTGTCATAGAGGATATGGGTTCCCGGATGTTTCATCTCCGGCGTACCCCAGCAAGGCCAGGGCAGACCGTAGGTCTCGCCATGTGCGGGGCCGCCTTCGGCTTCCAGGCTGGTGTAGTCGAAGGTGTGCCAGTTCTTTTGGTGCTGCTTTAACCGCTCCGGGCTTTGCCCGGTATAGCCAATGGTCCACATGCCCCTGTTAAACTCACGGGTGATATCTTCGATCAGCGGCTCGTCAGCGGTCACCTTGATGTTCTTGCACAGCTGCTGCTCGAAGCCGAGCTTCTTGGCGAACTTGTACATAATGGTGTGATCGGGCAGCGCATCAAACAGCGGCTCGATCACCTTATCGCGCCACTGCAGCGAACGGTTGGAAGCAGTGACGGACCCGTATGTCTCAAACTGGGTCGTGGCGGGCAGCAGATACATGCCATCCTGACGATCCGGTAGCACGGCTGTTGCGGTCGGATAGGGATCGATCACCACGATCATATCCAGCTTCTCCATCGCCTTCTTCTGATCAGGCCCCCGGGTTTGCGAGTTCGGCGCATGCCCCCAGAACACCATCGCACGGATGTTATCGTTCTGCGCCACGTTGGTCTTGTCTTCGAGCACGCCATCGACCCAGCGCGACACCGGTATGCCTTTGGTATTCATTGGCTTGACCGGTTTGCCTTTGGACGCTTCGTAGCTACCCTGATCGAAGCGCGACTCGATCCAGTTGTAATCCAGATCCCAGACCCGACTCCAGTGTTTCCAGGCGCCACCCGACAGGCCGTAATAACCGGGCAAAGTGTGCGACAACACACCGAAGTCGGTCGCGCCCTGGACGTTATCGTGACCACGGAAGATGTTAGCACCGCCGCCGCTGACGCCTATATTGCCCAGTGCCAGCATCAGGATGCAGTAAGCGCGGGTGTTGTTGTTTCCGGTGGTGTGCTGGGTGCCGCCCATACACCAGACAACGGTGCCAGGTCTGTTGGTCGCCAGGGTCTTGGCTGCGGTATGCAGCTGCTCTTCAGATAGACCGGTAACCCGCTCAACCTCGGCAGGGTTCCACTTTTTAACCTCCTCGCGCACCTCATCAAGACCAAACACGCGCTGCTCGATGTACTGCTTGTCTTCCCAGCCGTTCTCGAACACATGCCACAACAGGCCCCAGATCATCGCCACGTCGGAACCCGGACGCAGCGGCAGGTGCTGATCACCCTTGGCGGCGGTACGGGTGAACCGAGGATCAGCGACAATCAGCTTGGCTTTGTTGCGCTCCTTGGCATACAAAATGTGCTGCATCGCCAGCGGGTGCGCTTCTGCCGGGTTGGAGCCGATCAGGATCATCGACTTGGCATTGTGCATATCGTTAAAGCTATTGGTCATCGCACCATAGCCCCAAGTGTTAGCAACACCTGCGACCGTGGTGGAGTGACAGATTCGCGCCTGGTGATCGACGTTATTGGTACCCCAGAGCGCGGCAAACTTACGGAACAGATAAGCCTGCTCATTGTTGTGTTTGGCCGATCCCAGCCAGTAAACCGAATCAGGACCGGACTCCTGGCGAATCTTCAGCATGCCGTCGCCGATCTCGTTGATGGCAGTATCCCATGACATCTTCTGCCACTTGCCACCGACCAGTTTCATCGGGTACTTGAGGCGGCGCTCGCCGTGCCCATGCTCGCGCAACGCGGCCCCTTTAGCACAATGGCCACCCCGGTTAAACGGGTGATCGAACGCGGGCTCCTGGCCGGTCCAGACACCGTTCTCGACTTCGGCATAAACACCGCAACCGACCGAGCAATGGGTGCAGATGGTGCGTTTCACTTCGGCACTTCCGCCGCCAGTCGGTGCATTCTTAGCCTGAGCTTTACGCATCATCGGTGGCGCCAGCAGCGTAGCCGCAGCCACGCCTCCGGCGGCGATGCCACTGTGGCCCAAAAAGCTACGCCGGCTCAGGCCGGTCTGGCTCTGCTCCAGGGTGCGTTGGGTCGCGGTTTGTTTGGGAGTCAATCTCATGGTTTGTCCTCACCTACTCCGTAATTTTATTTTTGTCGTTCAGTTCGATATGTCTCATAGCGAAGATAAGCGCGTCAGGGCGTGCTTAGATCGCTATGCGCTAGATACGGGTACTGGCGTAGTACGCCCGCACATGATCGGTTTCGCGGTAGCCCTG
>SDWN01000403.1 GCA_004195305.1 Neptunomonas sp.
CTATTAACCTGACTGCCACTTGCTCGGTTAATCAATCCGCCAACCTAACCGGTCATTTACATAAAGCGGCAGACCAAGGGGGGGGGGCAACGTGTTCTGTAGCGAGGTCTGTAGAGTAGTTCGATACAGGCCCGGCCATAGTGCCATTTAAGACGGTTACAGCGACGCCCGGCGTTGGCATGGCTTAAACTGTATCTAGCAACAACTCTACCGTAAATACCGTGCCTAAGGGTACCAAGCCCAGGAAGCTTCCGCATCGCATGGATAGCCACAACTGTAAAGCACATCAGCCAGCATCAACCAAAAGGCCTCATGCGATGAAAAATAACCTGCGACAACTGGCGACAGCCCTGGCAGTCACTAGCCTGAGCTTTGGGGGGATTCATACTGCCGTGTGGGCGGCAGGCAATGATGACCACGACCGGATGAATCGTACATCGATGCCAGATGGCACCATGCGCATGGATAATCGCTGGATGGCCGAGTTCAGCGTTATGTCTATGGATATGGATGAAAACCAAGATGGGACGAGCACTTTAACCACACCAGAGGTTACCAGCTCCGGTTTTGCCATGGCCTCCCCCAGGATGACCATGGATATGGCCATGCTGATGCTGATGTCACCCCGGTATGGCGCCTGGCAAGGAATGGCCATGATCAACTACTTGGACAAGCGTATGAAGATGGTCAACGCAGCCGGCCTAGCACAGCCCACCATGGTATCAGGGGGCAAAGGGGATTCGGAACTGGCGGCTCGCTACCATCCTAGTAACCAGTTGACGCTGCATCTCGGACTGAGCTTGCCGACGGGCAGTATCGACGAGATCGGCTTGATGATGGGCAACCCCAATACCGTGCTGCCCTACCCTATGCAGCTGGGTTCCGGCACCTACGACCTGAAACCCGGCCTGATTCTGGGCGGACCACTGGGCCGCTGGGAGTGGCAGGCCCAAGCCCTGGGGACGCTGCGAATCGGGCACAACGACCGGGGTTATGCACTAGGGGATCGTCTGGATGTTGATCTTCTGGCCAGCCGAGCTTTCGGCCGGGGTTGGTTGATACATGCCGGAATGAACTATGCCAACTGGGGCAATATAGATGGCCGCGATAGCCGGATCAACCCACTGATGTCCCCCTATGGGGACCCCAATCGCCAGGGTGGAAAAAAAAGTGAAATGGATCTAGGAATCAGCTTCCAACCTCTGATGGGAGTAAGACTGGGAGCGGAATACCACAAAGCCTTGTTTCAGGACCTGGACGGCCCCCAAATGGCGCTGGACGCCACCTGGACCCTCAGCGCCAAACTGATGTTTTAATTATTCTAGGCTGCGGGCCTGAGTGGCTCCTTGCAAAGCCCAGAAACTTGGCCCTATGCAGCATTTGGAGGCGTGGATATTGTTTGATGATCAGGTTACCGAAATAACCAACAATTCAGCACAACCTCGCGCGCCAAACAGCCGACCAGGAGGTCCAACCGCCCGCACAACTCGATCACTTGTACGCCGCGTCAATAATACGGTGATGATAGATAAAAAATGGCCTATTCCGGAGAAATCGACCATTGCCAGCCACACACGTAGATTGTGTTTACTGCCGGTTTAACTCCCAAGCACCTGTGTCGCCTGACAACAAACCCGGCCCGTAAACGATCGCTCCAGCGGGGGAAACATCGACCTGTCCCCCCTCTATCGCACAGCCGTATACCGACAGAAGGCCAATCATCAACATCAAACGCAGGTACATGAGAGCACCACAAGGTTAGAATTTAATGCGGGCGCCTGCCATTGCGACGGTGAGGTCCTGGTAGTGAGCGATGTTGTTCTCCCGCTCATACGGACACCGAAATATAAATCGGCACCATACTGCTTAACACTCTGGGTGACCTGAAAACCAACACCGGTGACCGCATCGGCGCTAAGACTGTGTACTGTACGCCTTTAATATAGTCAACGGAAAATGACGTTTTGCCCAGGCCGACCTGGTCAGCACGGTAACCCACTTTAGCATAGCGATGTTCAGGCGAGCGTGAACTTACGTCAAGGTCCTGATAACCCGTATCCACTTAGAGTGAGAAATAACAAACAGAGAAAAATCTAATAATCACCTACGGAAGATCAGATCACTCATAACGTATCTTATAGCCCTGATCCTTAAGTAAGGTGCATCCTGACTAGAACCCGCAATTATAATTTACCATTTAAGCAACCAATCAAGGTCTTACTAGCGTATTCCAGAACGCTCTTGGCGCACCCGTACATAAGCGATGATATGAGCAGCATCCTTCGGTGTAACCTGCGTCTGTGGCGGCATGTCGCCAAACTTCCAGTGATGTGCACGCACACCATCCTTGACCGCTCGGTAGAAGGCCAGGTTGGCATGATGGCTCGGCTCGTAAACTTTGTGATTCAAGGGTGGCCCCTGCGTCGATCCATTCATCATCAGCCCATGGCAGCTAGCGCAGTTTTTACTGTAGAGCTCACGCCCCAGGTTTTTGTCACCAACAAAATCAGACGGAGGCAAACCTTGATTGGCCAGTCGCTCCTCTTGATCGGGAACACTGCAAGCGGTTAGCAACGTGGCGAATCCCAAACCTATCCATAATTTTAGTTTCATAAATTTTTCACTACGTAAGGTATTCGGTTAAACCATCCGGGCTCACCGAATCAGCTTCGATATAATCCAAGGCGATACTCTCTACTTGCTCCACTTTTCCTTTCATCAGAATGGGGCCTAATCGGCTTGGCTGTAGTTGCGGCGTGTGCTGCAGTGTCCGATACAGCGACGATGAAACCAGCGCTCTGACCCCCACTACCTTGCAATGTGATTGCAGCCCTGCAGCCACATTGATGGTATCGCCAAAGTAGACCAGTTCTCGCTTCAGGTCGCCCACTTCGCTCACCAACACCGGCCCTGCATTAAGCCCTGCTCTTAGATCGATCCATGCACCATGCCGCGGTTTGTTAACCTGCTTATGCGCTTCAATGATGTTAAAAACTTCGACTAAACATCCCATAATATCGGGAACCGCACGCCGTTTTGACAAATCCCAGGTAATAACCATCTCATCACCGATATAACGGTGTACCTCCCCACCATACTGATCGACCGTGCTGGCGATATCGAAGAACAGGTTACAGATTAAAGTTTGCGTCTTGGCGTCGCCTATTTTTTCGGTCAGTTTGGTTGAACCCACTACATCAAGGAACATGAACGCCAAGTGTTCCATAGCGGGCTCCTGGTAGCGGCCGAGTAATATCTCAACCAATGAACGCGTTCCTAAAAAGGCGGTTATCCGGAGCAAGAGATTAAAAGTGAAAGCCATGAACAGGCAGAAGATGAAATGACGGCCAAAATCTTGCCGCAACATCCATTGAAAACTCAAATCATGACTCAGACCCAGCCAATGCCTCGTCAGCGTCATGTTTAGAAAGATGATAGTGATCCACATCAACGTCAGCACTATGGTGTAGCTGATAAGCGGCAGACGGCGCAGTCGCCGCCCTCGGCGCTTACGCACCCAGATCGTATCCAACAATCCTATAAATATACCGTTCAGAACTCCGTTGACCAATCCAAAAGAAACCCCTTCAGACAAGACAACGCTGTAAAGAACACCGAATAAAGTAGAGGCGACTGTGATCACCAACACCCGCTTCATATCCCGTCTTCTCATGTGACCTATAAACACAGTTTGAATCATCCTTACTTAGCTTAAGACCCCATATACAAAGGTTGGGGTGGCAGCCCTGAACCTGAACTGGGGAAATTCAGATGCAAGGCTGCCTGGGGAAACTCATCAATCTGAACGACACCATTCCATTCCGTATAGCCTATCAGCCGCTCAATGCTGGCCTGAACCATGCCCGCCGGGCATACCCGTGTTGCCTTTAAATCCACGGTGAAAGACTTGGTGGACATAGCTCAGGATACTCCAACGCTCTGATTCACTAAGTGTTCCTTTGAATGCAGGCATGGCCGATTTCATGGAGACGAACGGCTCAACCGTTCCACCTTCAGAGATGCGCCAGAACAGGTATTGATCGCCTTTCCCCTGTTCCATATGAAAGTGATTGGTCAGATCCGCCGGCGGATGTTCCAGGCTCTTCGCCAATGGCCCTGTGCCACGGCCATCTACACCGTGGCAAGCCATACAGTTATCTCGGTACAAATTCATCCCTTTACTGGCCTGCTCGTAGCTGCCCCACTGGTCGAAGGTTTTGTCGCTAAAGTCGGCGGGGGGCTCAGACCAGGAAGCGTGTGCATGCCCAGCCATGCTCATACCGCCATGCCCCGCGTCAGTGGGAATGACCTTCATCGAACTCATGTCCATGCTGTCCATGTTCATGCTGCCCATATCCATCTCACCCATATTTTCGCTGGGTTGACTATGGCCACTACCATGCTGACCGCCTGCCTGCACCGACAGTGTCAAAGCCGCAGTCAATGGCAGTACCAGACCTAGTTGTATAAATTTTCGCATCGTTAGCTCCTAATCGTTCAAGCGCTGTAAGGGATCCGATGACCCCCCGAGATTGGCTCAGGTGCGTTATTTGGTGTAATGCACTCCGCCAAAGTGCTTCTTACCATCAGGAGTTTTAAACAGTACCATCACCTGGGTCTTACCCGTCTCTTTGAGGTCATAACCGGCCATGTACCAGTCACCCATTTTCATCAGTGGCTTGCTTTCTTCTTTGCCGTTGGGATAAACCACTTTGGAGTTGGCCTGTAGTTCAGAGATAGCATTCGCCCCCTTCTCGACCTTAACCATCAGGTTATGCGAGCCACCATGACGCATCCCTTCAGCCGCTGGCATCACATGAAAGCTGACGGTGTAGCCATCGATATCGCGCTTCTCTAGGAACATCTTGCTAGCACCGGAATTTTGCGACATCGTGCTGTGACTCCCACCAGCATGGCCCTCTGATGCCTGTAATGGGGTTACCAGCGCCACAGCGCTGAATGCAGATACCGCTAAGATGTGAGTAAATTTCATGATTAGTTCCTTTATATTGATCTGTTGATGTTTGTTACTAATGAGTTGGATTTAATCTGTTTCCCTTCGTTCAAGTGGGTGTCCAACAGCCGCTTCTTTGATCGGATCATGCGCCTTCCGCAGGCGCTCTTTAAGCTGCAGCACCAGCCCGTAGATCACCGGCAGGACCACCAGACAGAGCAGGGTCACACTGACCATGCCGCCGACCATCGGTGCGGCGATGCGCTGCATCACCTCCGATCCAGTGCCATGGCTCCACATAATCGGCAGCAGACCGGCAATAATCGCCACTGCGGTCATGGCGATCGGCCGCACCCGCTCCGCGGTGCCGTCATGAACGGCCTTCAGCAGCTCTTGCGACGTTAACCGGCTGCTGCTGTCACCCTTGGCCAGGCGTTTTTTCGCGACCGCCTGGTCGATAAAGGTCAATACCAGTAC
>SDWN01000411.1 GCA_004195305.1 Neptunomonas sp.
AGATGTGTATAAGAGACAGGACCAGCGACCTTTCTCGCCACTGCGGCAGGGGAAAAGTCATCCATGTTTTCAAAGGTGATATCTACCGCCATGTTGCCTTCACCCGTTATGGTGTTAGGCACATTGAAGGCTAGGCGGGGTTTCATCGATTTCATCCGGTTATCGAAGTTATCGACATCTATTTCGAGAAATTTACGGTCGCCAACGCCTGGTAGCGGTTCCTCCGGGTTACCGGATAGATCTGCCAGCACCCCCATTACGAAGGGCAATTGGACCTTTTTTTCCGCACCATAAAGTTCGACGTCGTATTCAATCTGTACGCGCGGCGCTCGGTTTCGGGCAATGAATTTCTGGCTGCTAGTGGTGGCCACTGTGAATCTCCCATCTGCTATTTATGATTTCGGCAAGGATCCTTTCATTAAATCGTTCAAACGCCTCAGATTTGATTGGGTTTAGTCATCACGCGGTTCTGCTCCCTGCAGGTTTTCGGCCTGGGATAATCCATCGGGAGCAAGATCCCGCATGATCTCCATAAAACTCATATTCACAAGTCGCTGAGCACGTTTCAGCAACACCGGTACTGGGCTGGACGGCTCATTTTTCTGATAGTAGCCACAGATTTTATCGATCATAGCCACGACATCGTCACGGCAGTTCACCAAGCCTGCCGGTGAAATCTGGGCATTGGCTTGAGAGAGCACTGCGGTACCTGAGACTTGGTTGTCTGCAGATGAACGGACTGTTGGTGAGTCGTTTTGAGGCGCTGTAGTGCCGATACCCTGGCTCTCGAGCTGAGCTTGGTAGATCCGCACGATGCTGGTGAGCGTTTGGACCAGCAGGGTGAGGTCAAGGGCGTTGGCGTCAACTAATTGGTCGTCGATAAAACTCAAGGTTGCTTTGATATTTTGTAACGATTGATCCGCCGCTGCGGCCCGTTGCGTCAGTTGTTCGGCGCCCGCGTCTATAAAGGCGGCGTTGATTTGAGCGAGGTCGGGGACTTGTTCTTTTTCGATCTCTAGCGGCGTGATTTCACCGTTGGCAAGACGGATATCCCGGAGTGTGAAGCAACCCATGGTACGGGATCTGATGAGCGGGGTGTGTTGCAGATCTCGCAGCAGCGCTTGGGGATCGCCAAGCTCCATCAGACTATTGAGCCGGAAGGTGGGGTCGTCGTCGTCCTCGGCATCGAGTCGTGGATAAAGTTCTTGCCAGAAGACCTCCGTCAGCTTACGAAGAAACTGCATACCCGCGGCAAAACCGGGTAGCTCATCTGTTTTGAGCAGGGAATGGATCAGGTAAATAGTGACCCGAAGGTCCTTGGTTTTGCTGAATAGCTCTACAGCCTGACGCTGAACCTCGTTCCAGTCCGCTTCTTCGGCTGGAATGACGGTGTCGCCCATAACCCGTTCGGGAGTTCCTTGGGCAGAACGTACCAACTCGTTGAATGAAAGGTCGTACTCCATATCCTCACCACAAGGGTGCTCCTTGGACACGGGCTGGAGTAGTTCCTCTACCTCGATCAGATCCACGTTGTTGTCCCTTTATTTTTAAAATCAGGGCCTATGCGGAATGGATAGCGTATGTACGGCCAAAGCTTTCTTTCCAGAGGGACCCCGTACTGCAGATGTATCTGTTTGCACTGCAAAGTATAGGCATAGATATCAAAAAACGAATTGTTGGCTTTTTTTTGAAGATTGATCCTACAAAATCATGACTATACTTACGGCGTTATAGCTCTTGCCTATATTGAATTACTGCGTTCAAAAGCACTTTCAACACTAAGCTGTTGACCCTTGTTTTAGGGATGATCGAGTGAATACGACAGATAAACATGGCCATTAAACAACGTTCCATCAAGCTGTCGACCCCGCTTGGCAATGACGTTCTGCTGTTCCAGCGTATGACCGCCACCGAAGCACTGGGTCGGTTATTCGAGTTTGATATCGAGGCGCTGAGCGAGGAACGTGATATCGACCTTGATCAGCTGCTGGGACAGAACGTCACAGTCAGTCAGGAGATGCTCAGTGGCCCGCCTCGGTTTTTCAACGGCTTTGTCAGCCACTTCGCCTATCTTGGCGAGTCCGGTGACCTCGCTGCCTACCATCTCAGCGTTCGGCCCTGGCTTTGGCTTTTGACGCAAACCGCCGATTGTCGGATTTTTCAGGAATCTACGGTTCCCGACATCATCAAGAAGGTGTTCAGCGACAGGGGTTTTAGCGATTTTGAGGAACGTCTGAGTCGCAGTTACCGGCAATGGGAATATTGCGTCCAGTACCGGGAAACAGACTTCAATTTTGTCAGTCGGCTGATGGAGCAGGAGGGGATCTACTACTTCTTTGTGCACGAAGAGGGCAAAAATAAGCTAATCATCGCCGACTCCTATAGCGCGCATGAGCCCTGGCCCGGCTACAAAATCATCCCTTATTTCCCCCCTGATCGCCACGATCATCGGGTGCGCGATCATATCGACGGCTGGTCGGTGAGTCACCGGGTGCGGACTGGGGTCTTCGTGCACAACGATTTCGATTTTAAAGTGCCCAGCAAAAAGTTGGAGAAGAGTTCGTCAATTTCGCGTGATCATGCCTGGTCTGACTTGGAAGTGTACGACTATCCCGGCGAATACGATGCACCCGACGACGGCGAACAGTATGCCCGGATCCGTGCCGAAGAGATCCAGGCGCCTTATATGCGAGTGCGAGGGCAGGGCAACGCTAAGGGGGTGGCGGCTGGGACGCTGTTTGAGCTGAGCGAATACCCTCGCGACGAACAGAACCGCGAATACCTGGTGGTATCTGCCACCCACGAACTGACCATCGACGACTACCAAGCGGGTAGAGGATCTGCGCCGAAGCAATCCCAGGTCCAATTTGAGGCGATGCCTGCCAACGAACCCTTCCGGACAGCACGGATCACCCCCAAACCCATCGTCCAGGGCCCCCAGACGGCCCTTGTCGTCGGTCCGTCGGGCGAGGAGATCTGGACCGACGAACACGGTCGCGTCAAGGTACAGTTCCATTGGGATCGCTACGGCCAGGAGGATGAGAACAGCTCTTGTTGGATCCGGGTTGCTCAGGTTTGGGCCGGAAAAAACTGGGGGGCGATGCATATTCCACGCATTGGCCAGGAGGTGATCGTCGAGTTTCTGGAGGGCGACCCCGATCGACCGATCATTACCGGGCGAGTCTACAACGGCACCAATACGCCGCCCTACGGGCTACCGGCCAATAAAACCCAGAGTGGTATCAAAAGTCGTAGCTCCAAGGGTGGCTCCGGCGACAACTTCAACGAGATCCGCTTCGAGGATAAACAGGGCGAGGAGCAGGTTTACGTGCATGCCGAGAAGAATCAGGACAACGTGGTCGAGAACGATGAGAGCACCAGTGTCGGCCACGACCGCAGCGAGGATATTGGCAACGACGAAACCATCAGCATCGGTCACGACCGCACCGAAACGGTGGGTAACAACGAGACCATTGCCATCGGCGTCAACCGCACTGAAACGGTGGGCAGCAATGAGACGGTGTCCATCGGCAGCAACCGCTCGGTAACCATCGGCAGCAACAAGACTGAGACCATCGGCATCAACAAGGCCGAAACCATCGGCGTGGCCAAGGAGCTGACCATCGGCGGTGCCTACCAGGTGTCGGTGGGGGCGGTAATGAACGAAACCGTGGCGGCATCCAAAAGCATGCAGGTGGGCGCCAACCTCTCCGAGGATATCGGGTCAAATCGAAGTGTCGATGTCGGGGGGGACCAGTCGTTGAGTGTGGGAAAGAATCAGACCACCAGCGTAGGTAAGGACGATACGTTGACAGTTGGCAAGAACCTGGTGATCGATGCTGGCGATTCCATCGTGATCAAGACCGGCAAGGCGACCATCAGCATGAAGAAGGATGGAACCATCTCGATTCAGGGTAAAGATATCACCGTCAACGGATCCGGCAAGATCAATGTCAAGGCAAGCAAAGACATCATCATGAAGGGTAAGAAGATTCTGCAGAACTGATGGGATGGCTTCTCAGTCTGAAATATCGCCGTCAATTTATTTCGATCTTGGTTTGTATGGACTTAAGGAGGTGGTGGGCGTGAGCGTTGAAGCAAAACATGATGTTCTTAATGCCGATTCTGAGCTGCGACTCGATGGCGTGGTCATCGGTGTGCTCGTCGGCCTGAATGGGCGTCACCAGCCCTTGGTGGCCTTTCCGGGCAACCCTCTGTCTGATTGCGCTACAGCCCAGTCTACAATTCTATTCAGCCAAGAGGATGTTGGGCGTGAAGTGGCGCTGCTGTTTGAAAATGGCGACCCCAGGCACCCGCTGATCATCGGCCGCATACAGCACCCCGATAACCGGCGCCTCGAGCGGCCCCCCCTAACCGCAGAGGTCGATGGCGAACGCCTGCTGCTGCAGGCGGATAAAGAGATCGTGTTGAAGTGTGGTAAGGCCAGCATCACCCTGACCAAAGCGGGCAAGATAATTCTTCGCGGGACGTACCTGTTGAACCGCTCTTCAGGGGTGAACCGGATTAAGGGTGGGTCGGTGCAGATTAATTGAAAGAACAGTATTACTGAGGGGAAAACGGGCGATGGAATTGCTTAACACCACCGGCATGCAAGCCGGTTACACCATGGGAATCCAGCCTGACGGGCGTGAACTACTGGTGGTCGCCATCAAGGGCACCTTTGGTATACCCGCAATGGGAGAAAAAGCGCGACTTGTTGAAAAACAGCTGCATCTGGTGGAGGCTGATACCTTCACCGGCGAACCGGGGCATTCTGCCCCGCTGTATGAAGTCGATTACGCTCCGCGTAAACCTCGCTGCGATATCCTGCTTAACGGCAGCGCCTATGCTCCGGGGGGGAAACCAGCCAATCGGATAACGGTGGGCCTACAGGTGGGCTCTCTTCAAAAGTCATTTAACGTGGTTGGCGACCGTGCCTGGGAAAGAGGGAGCAGTCCCGGTGCGCCCCAGCCATTTATCACCCTGCCGATCACCTACGACCGCGCCTTCGGCGGCGCAGACAATTTCCATCAGGATCCCGCCAAGCACAGCGCCTATATGCCCAACCCGATCGGGCGCGGCTATCACAAGGAACTCAGTGCATCCCTAGTTAAAGGCACGCCGCTGCCCAATACCGAGGAGCGCTCTGACCCCGTCAAGGTACCGGACAAGGCCTATCGCCCTATGGCCTTCGGACCCGTGGGGCGGGGCTGGCTGTCTCGTTATCCCTTGGCCGGCACCTACGATCAGGACTGGATCGACAATGTCTTTCCTTTCTTGCCATCTGATTTCAAAGATGACTATTACCAGAGCGCACCCTGTCTCTTATACACATCT
>SDWN01000416.1 GCA_004195305.1 Neptunomonas sp.
TGCAGCTGATTTTGGCCGACGGCACCGCACTGAACACCGCCGACCCAGCCAGTCGCGCAGCCTTCACGTCCAGCCATGGCGAACTGCTCGAACAACTGCAGCAACTGTCCCAGCAGACTCAGGCCAACAAGCCCCTTTCTGACCGGATCAGACATAAATACCGACTCAAAAACACCACCGGCTACGCCCTTAATTCACTGGTCGATTTCGACGACCCGTTCGAGGTGCTGCAACACTTGATGATCGGCTCCGAAGGGACCCTGGGCTTTATCTCCGAGATCACCTACCGCACTGTTTCCGAACACCCGCACAAAGCCTCGGCGATGATTTTATTCCCCGATGTCGAGAACACCTGTCGCGCCGTCGCAGCCCTTAAAAAGACCCCGGTCTCTGCCGTCGAGCTGATCGATCGCGCCGGCTTGCGCTCAGTTGAAAACAAACCCGGCATGCCGGGTTTCATTAAGGAACTGGGCGAACATGCCGCCGCCCTGCTGGTCGAAACCCGTGGCGCATCCAAGCAGGAGATGCACAACAAGGTCGCTGCGATCAGCTCGACGCTCGGGGCATTTGAGACCCTGCAACCGCTCAAATTTACCGATGATCCGGCCGAATACAACCAGTTCTGGGCTATCCGCAAGGGGCTTTTCCCTGCCGTCGGCGCGGTGCGTAAGACCGGCACCACGGTGATCATCGAAGATGTCGCGTTCCCGGTCGAACAGTTGGCCGAAGCGGTACAGGATCTACATATTATTTTTAACGATCTGAGCTACAACGAAGCCTTGATTTTTGGCCATGCGCTAGAGGGCAACCTGCATTTCGTGTTTACGCAGGCGTTCGACAACCAAGCCGAGATCGACCGTTACGAGCAGCTGATGGACCGGGTGGCGAACCTGGTTGTCGGCAAGTACGACGGCTCGCTCAAAGCCGAGCACGGCACCGGGCGCAATATGGCGCCCTATGTCGAGCAGGAATGGGGCGCCGAGGCCTACACACTGATGTGGCAGATCAAACGATTGTTTGATCCTGACAACCTGATCAATCCCGGCGTATTGCTCAACACTGACAAGCAGGTGCATCTAAAAAATCTCAAGCCGCTACCACCCGCCGATCCGCTGATCGACAAGTGCATTGAGTGCGGCTTCTGCGAACCCAGCTGCCCGTCGCGCGACATGACCCTGACTCCGCGGCAACGGATCGTCATCCGCCGCGAGATCGCCCGACTTGAATCGATCGCTCAACCGAGCAACGAAGAGTCCGAGCGCCTCGAACGGATGCGCACCGATTATGCGTATCAGGGGCTCGATACTTGCGCCGCCTGTGGTCTCTGCTCGATAGCCTGTCCGGTTGGCATCAACACCGGTGATCTGACCCGCGCGATGCGCAGCGAAGCTAACATCAAGCATGCCGGTAAGGCGATGTGGCTGGCCGACCATTTTGAAGGCGTCAGCAGTGTCAGCCGGACCGTATTTAAACTGGCCGATATCACCCATGGCGTCATCGGCACCCGGGCGATGACGGCGGTTACCGGTGCTGCCCGAAAAATCAGCGGTGGCGTAGTACAGCAATGGAGCCCGTCAATGCCCACTGCGGCGGCCAAAATAAAGCCCCTCGCGGATATGCGCGCCTCGGTGTTCAAGAGTGAACGCAAAGTCGTTTATCTGCCCAGCTGCGCCAGCCGCACCATGGGCCTGCAACGCGACACCTCTGAGCGACAATCGTTAGCGGAAGTGACCGTTGCATTACTGAACAAAGCCGGATTTGAGGTGATCTATCCCGAGAGCCTGGACGACCTGTGTTGTGGCATGCCGTTCCAGAGCAAAGGGATGTTTGACGCGGCCAATAGCAAAGCGCAACAGACCGAAGCGGCGCTATTACGAGCCTCCAACAACGGTGAGTATCCGATCTATTCTGATACCAGCCCCTGTACCTTGCGGATGCAGGAAACGGTCGATAAACGCCTGCAGATCTTCGAGCCGGTGCAGTTTATCCAGCAGTACCTTCTTGAACACCTACTGCTAACCCCGGTGACCGAACCGATCGCCCTGCATATCACCTGCAGCAGCGCACGCATGGGGTTGGCGGACAGCCTGGTTACGCTGGCAAAAACCTGCGCCAAAGACGTGATCATCCCGGACCAGATCACCTGCTGCGGTTTCGCCGGTGACAAGGGATTTTCTACCCCGGAACTGAACGCTTCGGCACTGCGCACCTTGAAGGATTCATTGCCTAAAAATTGCCGCGAAGGATTTTCGACCAGTCGAACCTGCGAAATTGGTTTGTCAGAGCATAGTGGCATAGAGTATAAATCCATTGTCTATCTGGTTGAGCGCTGCTCCAAGCCTCGTGAACACCTGGCACAGCAATGAACCCAGTACAGCGGCACGGCACAATGCTTCGGTATCGATGATATTTATGAGATTTTTTAATGAATAGGAAAGCCGTGCTGTAACATGATCCCTAACACCACATTAATTTTATTTATTACACAGACCGCACCCTAGGAGCACCATCATGTCCCTGCCAGATATTAAAACTATCCTTTACACCACCTCGATGGGCAAACACAGCCGCCCGGTGTTTCGCCAAGCGGTCAAGATGGCCAGCGTCTATAACGCCAAAATTGTGATGTTGCACGTGGTCGAGCCGATCGGTGAAACCGGCCAGGCATTGATCCAAAACTACCTGCCCCAGGACCTAATCAAGACTATGCACGACGAGGGCCTGGAAAAGATCAAGGCCAACATGAAAGAGCGCGTGGTCAAGTTTTACGAAGAAGAGATGAAGGCGATGGACAATCAGTCAGGACTCGATATTGAGCAAGTCGTGGGTGAAGGTAACCGCTCTGACGAGATCGTTGAGGTCGCCAATGCGATCAATGCCGACCTGATCGTAATGGGCTCGCACAACAGCCTGGGACGCTCCAGCAGCACCACCCGTGCCGTAATCAAGTACGCCGAACGGCCGGTCATGGTCATCCCGACTCGGGTTAAATAAGTCACTAACAGCCGTTTTATATAAGGACATCACCGCAGAATGACGGAAACGACCCTGGCGCTCACCGAGCGCATCTTTCTCACCGTCTTTCCGCTCTTCGTGATCGTGGTGTGCGGCTATCTGTACGGCCGCCGCCACCGCCCCGATATCGAATTCGCCAATCGCGCCAACATGGACCTGTTCATCCCGGCGCTGATCTTCCATTCGATGGCCACCCAGACCTTTCCGCTGGTCCAGTACCAGCAACTGGCACTGGGTGCCGTGGTGGTGATTCTCGGTTCCGGCCTGCTGCTGTACCCGGTGGTACGTCTGTTCAAGCTCAACGTCAAAACCTTCTTGCCGCCGATGATGTTCAACAACTCCGGCAACATGGGTATCCCACTGATTGTGTTGGCCTTTGGCGAACAAGCGTTGCCCGCAGCGGTGATCCTGTTTATCGTTGAAAACACCCTGCATATGAGCGTCGGTGCACTGATGCTAAACCGCCGTACCAAGCTGCTACAGCTATTAAAGATGCCGATGATCCTGGCCACCATTGCCGGTATCGGCTGGAGCCTAAGCAGCTGGACACTACCCAAGGCGATCGAACTACCGGTGCAGATGCTGGGGCAGATTTCGATCCCGCTGATGCTATTCACACTCGGCATACGCATTGTCGACGTCGGCCTCAAGAGCTGGCATCAGGGCGTATTGGGGGCTATTTTGGGCCCGCTCGCCGGGGTCTTGATCGTACTGGCGCTGCAGCCCTGGCTGGGCCTTTCTGAGCAGCAGTTTGCCATCCTCCTGGTATTCGGCGCACTGCCTCCCGCGGTACTCAATTACATGATGGCCGAGCGCTACCAGCAGGAACCCCACCGAGTCGCCTCCATCGTCTTGCTGGGCAATATAGGTTCGCTGCTGATCATCCCCGTGGTGCTGATTTTTGCGCTCTAATCCAGCCTAGCAGGCCTCCTGAGAGGTGACCTGCTATAGCCTTATTGCCCAAGCCACGCAGTGAATACTTAGCAAACACTAATAATGTAACAGTCAACGGCGTAGAATTACCGCATTACCCCTAACGCGAGTTCGCTGTATGTTCCGTCGTACCAAGATCGTCACCACCCTCGGCCCAGCTACCGATCAAAACAACAACCTTGAGCGCATCATTCAGGCGGGTGCTAACGTCATGCGCCTGAACTTCTCGCATGGCAAGGCCGCAGACCACATCGAGCGCGCCCGTCAGGTGCGAGAAATCGCCGTCAGGCTGGGGATCCAGGTCGCTATTTTGGGAGACCTGCAGGGCCCTAAAATTCGTATTTCCACCTTTAAGTCCGGTCCGGTCAACTTGGCCACCGATGCACCATTCATCCTTGATAGCTCACTGGCTGCGGGTCAGGGTGATGCCACTGCAGTGGGCCTGGATTACAAAGAACTGCCCCAAGACCTGCAACCCGGCGACCTGCTGCTACTGGATGATGGGCGAATTCAGCTTCGGGTCGCGTCGATTCAAGGCAGCCAGATTAAGACCCAGGTCTGCATCGGTGGCAAGCTATCCGACAACAAGGGAATCAACAAACAGGGCGGCGGACTCTCGGCGGCAGCGCTGACCGACAAAGACAAGGCAGACATCCTCACCGCCGCCCAGATTGGGGTCGATTATCTGGCCGTCTCTTTTCCCCGCAACGGCGCTGATATTCAATATGCCCGCGATCTGGCACTGGCTGCAGGGTTGAATACACGGATCGTCGCCAAGGTCGAACGGGCCGAGTGCGTCAACACCCCCGAGGCGATGGATGAGATCATCCTGGCCTCCGATGTGGTAATGGTTGCCCGCGGTGACCTCGGCGTCGAGATCGGTGATGCCGAACTGGTCGGGGTGCAAAAGAGCCTTATCCGTCGCTCCCGACAGCTTAACCGGGTGGTGATCACCGCCACCCAGATGATGGAATCGATGATCCAGAGCCCGATGCCCACCCGCGCCGAGGTGATGGACGTGGCCAATGCGGTACTCGACGGCACCGATGCGGTAATGCTCTCCGGGGAGACGGCGATGGGCGAATTTCCGCTTGAAACGGTACGCTCGATGGCAGAGGTCTGCCAAGGCGCAGAGAAACACCCCAGCGTTAATGTCTCCAAGCACCGCCTGGACAAAACCTTTACCGATATCACCGAAGCGGTGGCGATGGCGACCATGTACGCCGCCAACCACCTGCAAGGCGTCAAAGCAATCATCAGCCTGACCGAGTCGGGTAAAACCCCGCTGCTGCTGTCACGCATCAGCTCTGGACTGCCCATTTTTGCGTTGTCAGGCAACGCCGCGACCCTCAGCCGGGTCAACCTCTACCGTGGCGTTAAACCGATCCGATTCGACTACTGGGATAGCGATATTGCCAAGGTCTCGGAACAGGCGATTGCGTTATTAAAGCAGAAGCACGACATCAATAC
>SDWN01000658.1 GCA_004195305.1 Neptunomonas sp.
GATCAGCCGGTATTGCGCATCCCGGCAGAGATTCCGGTCATGGTGACCATCAGAGCCCGTTCGATGGTCTGATCGGGGCAGTTACGATCCCGTCGTAGCAGCTCCGCCTGCAGGTAGTGCAACGGATCGATGTAGGGGTTACGGACCTGAATCGACTGCCGCAGCATCTCGTTATCGCTGAGCAGATGGCTGCTGTTTTTTAATGCCGGGATCAGCTGCTGTGCTTGGCGTAGCTGTTGGCGTAGGGCGCTGCCCAGTGGGCGCAGTTTGGGGTCGACCAGGTGCTGTTCGTAATGACGGGCGATGGCCGGTTCTGCTTTGGCCAGGACCATCTCCAACATCTCGATATAGGCGCGGAAGAACGGCCACTCATGCAGCAGTTCGCGCAACAGCGGCTGTTGCTTTTGTTCGATCGTCTGCGCCAGCGCCAAGCCGCTGCCGAGCCAGGCGGGTAGCATCAGCCGGGTCTGGGTCCAGGCAAAGATCCAGGGAATGGCGCGCAAACTTTCAACCCCGCCATCCTGTTTGCGTTTCGCGGGGCGACTCCCCAGCGGAAGTTTGGCCAGCTCCTGCTCGGGGGTTAGCTGGCGGAAGTAGGGTACGAACTCGGGCGTTTGACGGATCACTTTGACATATTGGCGATGCGACTCTGCGGCCATGCTGTCCATCAGTGCGCACCATTCCGGCTTGGCCGTGACCGGGGGTACCAGGCTGGCTTCAAGCACCGCACCGGCATAAAGCTCCAGGTTGCGCACGGCGACCTCCGGCATGCCAAATTTATAGCGGATCATCTCCCCCTGCTCGGTGACCCTCAGGCTGGCATCGACCGAGCCCGGTGGTTGCGACAGAATAGCGGTATGGCTGGGGCCGCCGCCACGACCGACAGTGCCGCCGCGGCCGTGGAACAGCGTCAGGTCCACACCGTGCCGCTGGCACAGGCTTGCCAGTGCTTCCTGAGCGCGATACTGAGCCCAGGTGGCGGCCAGGGCACCCGCATCCTTGGAAGAATCGGAGTAACCGATCATCACCTCCTGATGGCCCGCACAATAGTCTTGGTACCAGTCGAGCTGCAGCAGTGTATCGATGCAGGCGGGTGCGTTGTCGAGATCCGCCAGGGTCTCGAACAGGGGGGCGATGCGGATGTTATAACCACTGCCGCTCTCTTTCAGGAGCAGCGCGACAGCCAGTACATCAGACGCCTGCGATGCCATCGAAATCACATAGCTGCCCAGTGATTGACGGTCGTGACGGCTAATCACCGCACAGGTATCGAGCACTTCCTGAACCTCTGCGCTGGGTTGCCAGTGCCTAGGTAAAAGCGGTCGTTTGCTGCTAAGCTCTCGCAGCAGATAGGTTTGCTTCTGTGCTTCCGTCCAGTCGCTGTAGCACCCCAGGCCATAATAGACGGTGAGTTCGTCGAGTACCTGGGTATGGCGCTCCGCATTCTGGCGGATATCCAGTCGAACCAGACTCAGGCCAAAACAGGCGATACGTCGCAAGGTGTTTTTGAGACAACCCTCTGCAATCAGTTCCATGTTGCATTGACGCAATGAACGATCGCAGAGCAGCAGCGGTTGCAGCAGCTCTGCGTCCTCCAGATAGGTGTCTTCGGGGGCGTGCCAGCCCTGATCGATGCAGGTTTTGGCCCAGTCACGGGTGACATTTAATTTTTGCCGCACCTGGCGCAACAGCTCCCGATAGGGTTCGCTGCAGGGACCCGTATGCGCCAGCAGTTCGGCGCTGGCGCGACTCATAGACAGCTCATGGAGCAGGTTGGAGATATCGCCCAGGAGCAGGTCGGCCGCCATCCAGCGCGCCAGTAGCAGTACCTCTTCGGTGACCTTAGCGGTGACGTTGGGGTTGCCGTCACGGTCGCCTCCCATCCATGAGCAGAATCGAATCGGCGCCGCCGTATAGGGGAGCTGCTGGCCACTAACGCGTTTCAATTCGCGATCAAAGTGACGCAGGAAGGTGGGAATGGCTTCCCAGAGCGAGTTTTCGATCACAGCGAAGCCCCATTTTGCCTCATCGACCGGGGAGGGGCGTTCGCTGCGAATCTCGTTGGTGTGCCAGGCTTCGCTGATCAGTTGCTGCAGGCGTTCGCTGAGGTCGGTGGTGCGAGAGCTCAGCGGGTGCTCATGGTCCAGTTGCTCAAGCAGTTCCGCCATGGTTTCATATTTTTGAATAAAAGTACGGCGGTTGACCTCGGTGGGGTGTGCGGTCAGAACCAGGTCAATCTGCAGTGCGGCGGCCTTGCTGGCCAGGTGTTGCGGATCGATACCCGCTTCGATGATCTCATCGAATACCCGGTTCAGTGCCTGAGGGTCAGGTTTGGAAACCACCAGTGAATTACGACGACGAACCCGGTGGTACTCCTCGGCCAGGTTGGCCAGGTTTAAGAAATGCCCAAATGCCCGTGCCATCGGCACCAGTTCTGATGGCTCCAGCTGCTGTAGGGCATTGACCAGCTCGGCGGTATCGACCTCGCCCCGGCGAGCGGCCTTAGACAGGCGGATAATCGCTTCCAGCTTGTCGAGAAAGGGCTGTCCCTGATCGGTACTGATCGCCTGACCGAGTAGCTTGCCCAGTCGACGGACATCATTGCGCAGTGGAGCCTGAAGATCCGTCATAGTGGTACGTGTTCCCTGAGTGTGGTTATTGCGCCTTGTCCCTGTAGCCTTGCTTCATCTCAGTGCTGATCACATTAAACAGCGGCTTGAGCAAGATGTTGATCTGCTTGATCACGAGGTTAACGTCCATTTTATAGGGGATACGTTTGCCGCGGTGCTCGATGGCACCGCCCACCGGGTGTAACTTACCCCCCAGCTTGCAGAAATGCTTAGCCAGGGAGGGCTCGGTCAGAATATACAGAGTTTCTATGTTGTTGATGCGGGCCATCTCCAGCAGACCCATATACAGCCCGATGGGGATGTAGGGGAATCGGGGTTGCTTATGAGTGCCGTAATCGGCTTCGGTGATGCTTGCCGGGAGCCCCTGGTCGCTAGGGCGACGTCTGTACTTACCGTGTATAGCGAGTCGCGAGACTTCGGCAATGGCGCTTCGATGCAGCTGGTCGGCGTTGGGCTCGCCCGGGTTCAGCACCTTCGCGCAAGTGAGCTGGAAAGGCAGTAGCTCAGCGGGGGTGCTCGGGTTGGGCAGTATCATCCGGACACAGCCGACGTACTCGCCATTATTGACGTTTTGCAACAGGCAGTGGTGTGACTGGGCGTCAAAGCGGTCTGTTTCCATGCCCATGTCGTTGATGGGTTCCCACTCCAGTTCGCGGCAATAGACCTCATGGCGGAGACGGAAGGCCTGTTGCTGCAGTTCGGGCGTCAACGCCGGAAGGACACGGAAATAATTCTGAAACTGTTTATGGATGCGGGTGTAGTCGAGCATCCTGTTAAACTGTTCGAGCAGTGACATAGGGCGGTCTCGGCTGGCTCTTAACGTAACGTTAAGTTTGGTTTACTCTGCCCTATCTTTCCATAGAGAGAAGGTGAAACTGCGCGTTGATGGCGGATTTAGTGCCATTCGCTTCACTCCCTGTTATTGATCGATGTGATCGTCCCATGGCGTTAGCTAATTATCCAGTGTTTGGGCCAGCTCATAGCCGTTCTGAATGCAGTCGGCGACTGAGATGCCATCACGCCAGTTGGCACGAAGGTGGATCCCCTGCAGCGGCGCCAAGGCATTGTCGATCGCGTCCAGGCGCTGCAGATGTCCGAGTTGGTATTGCGGAATCGCTTGCGGCCAGCGGCTGATCTCGACCAGATCCGGCGCGCCCTCGATACCCAGTAGCGGGGTGATATCACGCAGCACCCGGCTGAGTAGCTCAGCATCGTCGACCGTAGCAGCTTCCGGGTTGAGGCCGCCACCGATAAAACAGGTCAACAGGTGGTGAGCATCGGGAGCCCGGTGGGGGAAAATACTGGAGGGGAATAGCACCCCGAGGGTTTCGACGCCGGTGCAGCGCGGGATCAGAAAGCCGAAGCCATCCAGCGGATGGCGCACCTGGGAGTGCTTGAACCCTAAGGATACAGAGGCGACTGTGGGGTATTCGATCGGCTCTAGCAGCGCTTTCAGGTCGGCGATATGCGGACTCAGAAGATCGGCGCAGGCATTAGCGGGCAGGGTCATAATTACCTCGTCGGCTTGCCACTGCTGGCTGTCACTTCCCGCCTGCCAGCGACCGTCGTCAAGTGGCTGAAGTTGGGTCACCTGAACCCCGGTGTGTAACTCGGCGGCGAGTTTCTCGGCCAGGGTATCGGTCAGATATTGCATACCGTCATCGAACGAGATCATCCCGCCGGAGGGGCCTGCGCCACCGCGGTGTTTATGGAGCAGGGTCTTGACGATGGTGCCGATGATCATCGAGCGATAGTCGCGCTCCAAGGCGTATACTTTTGAGGTGGCTGCGCGGGCTGACAGCTTATCCGGATCCCCGGCATAGACCCCTGAAATAAAAGGGTTGATGGCATAATCCAGAAACTCCTTACCCAATCTGCGTTCGACAAACTGGGCCACCGACTCCTCTTCAGGGGCACGGCCGATAAAAGGTTCGAGTAGCAGTCGCCACTTGCCAGCGGCCTTGAATAGCGGGGTGCGTATAAACGCGGCGGGACTCATCGGTAGCGGGTGTATCTGGTTATCTCGAAGGATAAAACGTTTGTGACTGGCCGAGTTGGCTTGAGTCGGCTCAAGTCCAAGGCTGTCGAAGAGTATTTTTAATGCCGGACGATTGTTGAGGGTTGAGTTGGGGCCGCGTTCGATCAGGTAGCCATCACGCTTGAGGGTGCGCATATTACCGCCCGCCTGATTCCTGGTTTCGAGCAGAGTCACCTGGTGGCCCTGTTGTTTTAGGAACCATGCAGTGGTTAGGCCGGAGATGCCTGCACCCAGAATTAAATATGAACGGCTCATGAAGTCCTCAGTGTTGATAATCAATAAATGCGCTAACTATAAACATCGCGGCTGTTTATTCAATCGCTGGGATACAAACAAAGCGCGTGGTTGGTTCTGAGGCAGCAATCCGGCTATAGTTGAGCGAAGTTGTAAAGGGTGTGCTGATGTCTCTGCTCAAGCCAATATTTAGCCGATCTGATATAGAACTGCTCCAGCGTGAGCGGGCTTTTGATGGCTTTTTCAAACTGGATCGGCTGCGCTTACGTCACCGTCGTTTCGAGGGTGGCTGGACGGAGCCGTTGCAGCGTGAGCTGTTTATCCGCGATGATGCGGTCGCCGTGCTGCCTTATGATCCGGTCACCGATAGCCTGTTGCTGATCGAGCAATTTCGGGTCGGGGCACTGCTTGATGAGCGCAGCCCCTGGCTGCTGGAGCTGGTAGCGGGAATTGTCGAGCCGGGCGAGTCGGTAACCGACGTCGCCTACCG
>SDWN01000876.1 GCA_004195305.1 Neptunomonas sp.
AGATGTGTATAAGAGACAGACCTGATTTTTCTTTACAGCCTTATCGCCCTTTAAGCACCGTTAATGACTATGACTCCACCCTTGAAATATATCTCCGCCTACTCCCCTGCGCTGCAGCAGCAGGTTCAGCAATTGATCGATCAGGATCGTTTGGGTGAGTTTCTGCTCGAGCGTTACCCGACCCCGCATCCAGTCGTCAATGATAAAGCGTTACGTGCCTATGTGATGGCGCTCAAGGATCGCTACCTGAAGAAGTCTGACCCTCTCAGTAAAATCGTATACGACCCTAAAATTCATGTAGTTAATAATGCGCTTGGGCTGCATAGCTATGTCTCTAGGGTACAGGGTGGAAAGCTGAAAAGTAAAAACGAGATTCGGATCGGGGTGGTGTTTAAAAAGGCGCCAGAAGCGTTGTTAAATATGATCTGCGTGCATGAGTTGGCGCACTTAAAAGAGAAAGACCACAACAAGAATTTTTATCAGCTGTGTCTGCATATGCAGCCAGATTATTATCAGCTGGAGTTTGATATGCGTGTCTACCTGACTCAGCTGGAGCTGAACGGTGCCATCTATCGGTAGTCTGAACCCGTAGCCTGAACCCGTAGCGTGACCAGTAGCGAGAACAGGTAGTCTGAATCGGGTATTCAATCGATAACGTTTAACTTGGCAGAAAAGCCCTGATCTTCGGGACCACTTCGCTCAGGCAGTGCGCCTCCAGATCAGGCGTTGCTCCTTCCGGCCAGGGTGCTCGGGCCAGATTGACCCAGAGCGTATGCAGCCCGCAATTCTGCGCACCGAGGATATCGTGCTCGGGGTGGTCACCGACATGGATCACCTGGCGGGGTTCGACCCGAGCACGTTGCAGCATCTGCTCAAACATCAGCGGGTGCGGCTTGGCCTGCCCGACCTGATCGGCGTTGAGGGCGAACTCAAACAGATCGCCCAAGCCGACCCTGTAAACATCCGCATTACCATTGCTCAGGGCGATCAGTCGATAGTGAGTACTTAGTTCGGTTAGCATCTGTTGCGCGTGCTGAAAAAAATCAACCCGGTTTCTGGCCTGAATAAAGATTTCGAATGCCGCTCGGGTGAGCTGTTTCGCGGCGTTGTCGGCGTAGCCGCTTTGGCTCAGGCCATGCTGTAGGACCGCCAGACGGATCGCGGTGACGCTGTGGGCGATGTCGGGCTGCTGCTCAAGAACCTCAAGACGGAGTCGATCGAAATCCTCCAGTTGGTAGTGCACACTAAAGCGCGGGGCATGAATTTCCAGCCAGCGGTACAGGGTCAGATTGGCACGTACGATGACCGGTTGGACCGCCCAGAGAGTATCGTCGAGATCAAAACTAATTACTTGAATAGACATTGGCTTCACTTCTTGGCCCGAGGGTGGGCGTTGTCGTAAACCTCGGCCAGGTGCTGGAAGTCGAGGTGGGTGTAGATCTGGGTGGTGGAGATATCGGCATGCCCCAGTAACTCCTGTACTGCCCGCAGGTCGCCGCTGGATTCGAGCAGATGGCTGGCAAAGGAGTGGCGCAGCCGGTGGGGGTGGAGTTTGCCCTGGGTGGCCGTCGCCAGCCCCCAGCGTTTGAGCCGCAGCTGCACAGAGCGCGGACTCAGCCGGGTGCCTCGCTGGCTGACGAACAGGGCGGTCTGATCTGGATCTGCCATCTGCTCCCGGCTTTGCAGCCACTGATCGAGAGCTCGTAGCGCCTGACTCCCGATCGGCAAATGGCGGGTTTTACGCCCCTTGCCGGTGACGTGCAGGCTGGCATCGCGCAGGTCGAGGTGGTTCAGATCCAGGCTGACCAGCTCTGCCAGGCGCAGGCCGCAGGAGTAGAACAGCTCCAGCATCGCCAGGTCGCGTAGCGCCAGAGGTTCGCGTACCGGCAGGCTCAGCAGTTCGTTGAGTTGATCGACATCGAGGGGCCGGGGTAGTTTCTTGGCGCTCTTGGGGGCGCTCACTGCCAGCGCTGGATTGTCATTAGCCCTGCCTTCGCGGATCAGGTAGCGGAAAAAGCTGCGACAGGCGGAAAGTTTACGCTGCAGGGAGGTTCCGGACAGGCCGTTACTGTGCTGTTGAGCAACATAACGGCGGATCAGGCGGGTATTGAGATCGATCCAGCGATTCAGTTTCTGTTCGCTGCAATAGCTAGCCAGCTGATCCAGATCGCGGCGGTAATTGCTAAGGGTGTGGCCAGAGAACATCCGCTCGGCCGCCAGATAATCGATAAAGTCATCGATCCAGTCGGCCAGCGGAATCACGTCCTATACCGGGGTGCTGGTCGTGATCAGGCGGGACAGTACGCGCCCCAGAACTTCCCCTACATAGTTGAGGAACATTGTGCCCATGCTGCTGTGGAAATAGTTGGCCTCGAAACTGCCAATGGCAAGCACCCCCAGGCTGTTACCCTTGATGAGAGGGATGACGGCCGCGGACAGCACCTTGTCAGCCCGGTCGTCGAACAGAAACTGGCGCTGGCGTTCAGTCAGACTGCCGCAGAGCGCCCAGTCACTATCGATCAGCTCGGAGATCTGGGCCTTGGCATCCACTAGCGACACCGACTTAAGGTTGCCTGCGGCGTTTTCGAGGTGGTGGTCAAACAGGACCAGACGGGTCATGTCGCCGTTGAAATCCTGGCACATTCCCTCATCGATGGCATCGGTGAGTTGATCCAGTGTTTCCGCTTCGAGCAGGCTGAGGACCAGTCGTTTGGTTTTTTCAAACTGCAGGTCGTTGTAGCGAGCTGCATCCAGCAGGTCATGTAGTTGACTGCGCATCTCACGGTTTTGCTCACGAAGCATTTCAGTCTGGCGTTCTACCAACGAGATCGCAGCACCGCGTTGGTGGGGGATTCGCAGGTTGTGAAGCAGCGACTGGTGGCGAGTGAAAAATTCTGGATGCGACTCGAGAAACTCGACCACCTCCTGTTCGCTAGGGTCTTGTTGCGGCATCATGGTTGTGCTCGGTTTGGTTTTGCTCATACTACTGCCATATCTCCATGGAGGGGATTCAAAGCTGAATCCGACCCTCATAAACAGTGGCGGCGGGGCCGTCCATAATTACAGAGGTCCCTTCGCCTTGCCAATTGATATCGATATTTCCACCGGGTAAATGGACGCGAACCTGTTGATCCAGCAAGCCACGCCGCTGTCCCGCAACCACGGCGGCGCAGGCACCGGTACCGCAGGCGAGGGTTTCCCCTGTGCCGCGCTCAAATACGCGCAGACGAATCTCATTGCGGTTGAGGATCTGCATAAAGCCGATATTGGCTCGCTTAGGAAACCGGGGGTGGCATTCCAGTGCAGGCCCCAGCGTCGCCACAGGCGCGTTGTCAATGCTGTCGACTACCAGTACGCCATGGGGATTGCCCATGGATACCGCGCTGATCTCCAGGTGCTGGTCCGCAACCTCGATGGTATGACTGGCAGCGTTGCTATCGGCAACGAAGGGGATCTGCTTGGGGGTGAGTATCGGTGCCCCCATATCGACACGCACCGTATTGTTGTCATTGAGGGTCAGATAGAGCGGTCCCTGGGCGGTCTGCACCGCGATCTTTTTCTTTCCGGTGAGGCGCTTGCGGCTGACAAAACGCGCAAAGCAGCGAGCCCCGTTGCCGCAGTTTTCAACTTCCGAACCATCAGCGTTAAAAATGCGGTATTTGAAGTCCATTTCCGGATCAGTCGGTGCTTCGACCAGCAGCAGTTGGTCGAAGCCAATTCCAAAGTTTCGATCGGCTAACTTACGCACACGCTCGGGGCTAAACCGGTAGCGCTGGGTGATCAAGTCAACCACCATAAAGTCGTTGCCCAGGCCATGCATTTTGGTGAAGCGTATCAGCATCGATTAGCGCTCGTTGTCGGGCAGTAACTGTTCGCCGTGGATCTGCTGTGAGAACGTCTCACGCTGACGAATCAAGTGGGCCTGATCGCCGTCGATCATCACTTCGGCTGCACGGTTGCGGGAGTTGTAATTGGAACTCATGCCGAAACCATAAGCGCCGCTGGAGCACACGGCGAGCAGGTCGCCGGCTTCGAGTGCCAGTTGGCGGTTTTTGCCGAGGAAATCGCCGGTTTCGCAGACCGGTCCGACCAGGTCCCAGCTTAGGGTCGGTTGACCCTCCTTGAGCTGCAGCGGGATGATGTCCTGGTAGGCTCCGTAAAGTGCCGGCCTGATCAGGTCGTTCATGGCGGCATCGATGATGGCAAAGTTCTTGTGCTCGGTCGGCTTGAGAAATTCGACCCGAGTAAGGAGGACGCCCGCGTTGGCCGCGATGGAGCGGCCCGGCTCAAGAATTAATTCAAGAGAACGGGTGCCTAAGCGCTGGCGCACCGCATCGAGGTAATCGCTGGGCAGCGGCGGTGTCTCGTCGGCGTAACAGACTCCGAGCCCGCCGCCCAGATCGATATGCTTAAGAATGATACCCTGCTCGGCCAGCTGGTCGGTCAGGTGCAGCAACCGATCCAGGGCATCTAGGAATGGGCTGAGTTCGGTGAGCTGGGAGCCGATATGGCAGTCCACGCCGATCACCTGCAGATGGGGCAGTGCCGCCGCCTTGGTGTAGACGTCCAGCGCGCGTTCGATCGCGATACCGAACTTGTTGTCCTTCAAACCCGTGGAAATATAAGGGTGGGTTTTGGCATCGACATCTGGATTGATCCGCAGTGATACCGGTGCCGATACGCCCATCTCGCCAGCGATCTGATTCAGGCGTTCGAGCTCAGCTTCGGATTCGACGTTGAAGCAGTGGATGCCAAGCTCCAGCGCGCGTCTGATCTCAACCGCTTGCTTGGCGACGCCGGAGAAGACGATCCGTGACGGATCGCCGCCTGCATGAAGCACACGCTCCAGTTCTCCGATCGAAACGATATCGAAGCCAGCCCCAAGCTGGGCCAGGATGTTCAATACGGCGATGTTAGAGTTAGCTTTTACGGCGTAACAGATCATCCCCGGGTGGCCTTGGAGCGCATCCGCGTAAGCCAGATAGTGGCGCTCGAGGGTCTCTCGGGAATACACATAGGCGGGTGTGCCAAACTGGTCGGCGATCTGTGATAGAACGACATCTTCACCGTGTAGCGCGCCGTTGCGATACTCAAAACTGTCCATGACTTCTACTCTTTCTCTCAGGGGCTATCTATTCAGGGGGCAACTCAGGGTTTGCTGAGTCAGGGCTGGATTGTTCAGTTTGAGGCGGACCTGCTGGCCGCTGTTGATCGTTCGGCTGCTCAATCTTCGCGTGCTCTGGCAGCGGCGGTAGATAGAGATCGCCCTTCTGACCGCAGCCCGTCAACCCTAAACTTATCAGTACAGCGGCGAGCCATCGCAGCATCACAATCCCCGGTCTTTAACCGAGAGTGAATTTAACTTTTTGGTTGACGACACCCTGTCGGCAATTGAAGCGGTGCTCGACGAGGCTGAGTCTGATCTGGATTCCGAAAATAGTGGTGGGGTCTTAACGCTGACCAGCGAGGGAGGCCGTAAAGTGATTTTTACCCGGCAGGCTCCAGTACGGCAGTTATGGGTAGCGACACCCTTTGGAGGAGTGCATTTTGATTACGTTGCCAAGCGCTGGCTGCGTGATAGTGATCAGCAGCCTTTGGCGGTGTTTCTCAGCGACACGTTGTCCGAGTTGGCCGCTGAACAGCTCAGCTTTAGTTGTCTATAAACCGTGGTTAAACTTCGTTTAGGGTCGGGTCTGTTGACTGTATACCGGGTTTTCCGCACGACTGCATGGACGTAGGAGGTAGCGCAACGCAGGAGCGGTTGCCGAGTAGATCAGTGTTAAGCCCGACAGCCTCCTAGCCGGGTATAAAGACACCGTTGCGACGGATCGCCTGAACAACCAAGCGATTGCTCTGCTCCTGGGTCTTCACAGCGTCGCTAAAATGTTTATCGGATGCCTGTTCTGAAGCGGTGTCGGCAAGAGTTTGGGCTTGTTCGCGGAGTTTGATAGCGGCGCCAATACGGCGGTCTTTTAGCAGTAGATCGGCCAGCATGCAGTAGCTGTCATAGCGATGCTTTTCGTAGGTGTACTCATCTTGCAGTGACTCAAAGTTGAGACTGCGGATCAGGGTTTCTTGGTTTCTAAGCGTAGAGATGGCGGCTTTAACCACGTCCAGCGCCAGGGTCAGCTGTTGTTGTGCGCCATTTGCATCGCCTTGTTCCAATAGCTCCTTGGCGTGCTGCTCCAGTTTCAGAGATTTTTCTGCGATGGGTTTGGCGTATTCGTTCTGTTGTTTGTCTGTGCCTATTCTAATCAGTGCCGTGCGCAAAACCTGCAGCGCTCCCTGGCGTTGCTGAAGCTGTTCCAGACGCGGAGCGTGAGTGGTCGTGTGCCCGGCTTCTACGAAGAAGGCTGGCATAGCGAGTACGAGGATCAATAGAGAAGAGGTAATAAGCGTACGTGACTGCATGGGTACATCCTCGGGGGAAGTGCAACCGAGTATTATGTATCTTGAGAGAATTAAAAATAGGGAAAATGCTTAGTTGATCGTCTGTTTTTGGCTTGTGTTGGGTGGGAGCTGCGTAGACAATGCCAAGCATGCAACCTTTTGTCTGATTCGTAATCCAATGGGCTGATATTTATTGAAATTCGAGATGGAGAATGGCTCTATGCTGAAAAAAATGTGGTTCCAAAGCGTTGCATTACTGTTATTACCCTTGTTAGCTCTGTCGGTACAGGCGCAGGAGTTCGAAGAGGGCAAGCACTACACTAAGCTGTCTCAGGTGGTAAGGACTCAGGATCCGGGCCGGGTCGAAGTGGTGGAGGTGTTTGGTTACTGGTGTCCGCATTGCAGTGATTTTGAGCGCTATTTAGGGCCTTGGAAAAAGCAACAAACTGAGTCAGTCGACTTTAAACACCTGCCGGCGGTGTTTAGTCCAAAACAGACCGAATTCGCCAAGGCTTACTACATATCAGTCACCTTGGGGCTGGAGCACGAAACGCACCCGGCGCTGTTTAGCTTGATTCATCAGCAGCGTAGTTGGATAAACAATAAAGAGCAATTGGCGAAGTTTTTTGCCGATTTTGGTGTCAGTGACGCTGACTTTAACAAGGCTTACGGTTCTTTTTCGCTCAATTCCAAGCTCAGTTTAGGCAAGAGGAAGGCGGCTGAATATAAAATTAAAGGGGTGCCGACAATGGTCGTTAATGGTAAGTATTTAGTGACAGCAGGCACCGCCGGTAGTCATAAAGGGGTGCTTGAGGTGGTGGATTACCTGGTGGCGAAGGAGCAGGCCAAACTCAAATAGCGCGAGGATCGTGGTTTTTAGAGCGCCAGCCGCTGCCCGGCACTTGTTCGCAGGTTCCCCAGGCTAATCTGTTTTTTTGTAAAAAAATGAAGGATTTGAGCTGTGGCTGTTGATAAAGACTCTTCCACGCTTCAGAAAAGTGTTCAGAAGCTGCAGTTGCAACAAGAAACCGATCAGGCGGATCTCGATGCGTTAGCGCGGGTCGCGGTCCGACTTTGCCTGGCCTCTAAAGGCTTGGATCTGTCTCTTATACACATCT
>SDWN01000406.1 GCA_004195305.1 Neptunomonas sp.
CGATCCGGCAAGCTGCCCCGCCCGGTCAGAATCATCACCCCAACCCGGTGTTTATCACAGAGCTCGCGCACCAGCGCCAGGCCGTCCATATCAGGCAAACCAAGATCAACGATACAGAGCGCGGGAGAACGGCGCTTGATCGCCTGAGTCGCCTGGGCACCGGTGCGAAAACTGGCGGTTTCATACCCAAACCGCTCCAGCTCCGCACACACCAGGGTGGCGATATCATGCTCATCTTCAATAACATAGACCAGTTTATTACTACTCAAATTAACGCCCACGTAGGTGACCCATCCCTTTTACTACCGACTCGTTTAAATCTCCGTTCAAGCATCCGCGTTTGCCTGCTCGCCGGGGTCTGCGCCTGAACCAGAACCAGAACCAGAACCAGAACCAGAACCAGAACCAGAACCAGAACCAGAACCAGAACCAGAACCAGAATCAGAATCAGGCACATAGTTCCGCAATAAGGCATGCCGCAGTGTATCGCGTTTGAACGGTTTACGCAGAGTCAGGTAACGGGGTTGCTTTGGATCCCGCGTTTGTTGGTCAAAAGCATAGCCAGTAATCAGCACTACTCTGACGTCTGCTCGCGACTGACTAACCTGGTCGGCCAACTCATAGCCATCAATACTCCCCGGCATCATAATATCTGAAACCAGGGCGTAGAGATCAGCCAAGCTCGCTAACAGCAGCAGCGCCTCATCGCCATCACTGGCTTCAACCACCGCAAACCCCATAGTACCCAACTGTTCCAGAATGACCGCTCGAACATCCGCGTCGTCTTCTACCAGCAGAATCAACTTACCTTCGCCCGACTGCACCAACTCATGGGGCAGACTGTGATATTCATCACCGACCTCACTGGCGGTACAGGCGGGTAACAGCAGGGTCACGCAAGCACCCTGCTCGGGACCGCTATGAATACGAATATACCCCTGCGACTGTTTGACGAAGCCATACACCATACTCAATCCCAAACCGGAACTGGTACCACTCTTGGTCGTAAAAAAGGGCTCAAAAGCGCGTTTCAAACTACCTTCTTTAAACCCCTTACCGCTGTCGTGCACCGAGACCTCCAGATAATCACCCGGAACCACCATCTCATCATACTCAACAGGCACGTCTATCCGACGCTCAACCACCTCGAACCGCAGCGAGCCACCTTTGGGCATGGAATCACGCGCATTCAGCGCCAAGTTAAAGATCGCATTTTCAAACTGACTCTGATCAACATACGCGATCGTGTCCTGGTGCTCATCGACATGGAGCTGGATATCGATATTACTGGGCAGGGATCCCTGCAACAGGGCCAGCGAATCACGGAACAACAGGGCCACATCAACCCGGGTCGGGGTCAGAGATTGATTACGAGAAAACGCCAGTAACCGGTTAGTAATATCGGCGCCGCGCTGCCCGGCCCGGACCGCGGGCTCGAGATACTTTGACAGCCCATCGATCTCAGCATAGCGGTCTCCGGCGGAGATCAGATTGCCGATCACCACCGTTAACAGATTGTTAAAATCATGCGCCAAACCGCCAGCCAGCTGCCCTACCGCATTCATCCGCTGCGCCTCGGTGAGCTTATGTTCGGCTTCTTTTTCCGCCGTGACATCCAAACTCAGATTAAGGACAGCAGTAACCTGCCCCTGGTCATCGAACTCGGGAATCAGCTTGCGTTTAGTGACCACCTCTCGACCATCGTGCATAAATCGGTATTCAAAATCGCACTCTGCGCCGGTCAGGGTCCGCTCAAACTGAGGGGTGATTTCAGCATACATGGAAGGGGGCATCACCTCCTGAAGCGTCCGTCCTACCAATGCCCGTTTGGTTTGATTGAACATCCGCGCGTAACGACGGTTTACAAAACGATAGCGCTGATCGGCACCGACATAGGCGATCTGAGCCGGTAATTCATCCAGAATCATCCGCTGCCGTTGCTCTGTCGCTGCCAGCTCCTGAGTCCGACTCTGCACCTGTTGATCGAGCGTCTGAATACTCCGACTCAACTGAGTCACCATGGCATCAAAGGTACGCCCCAGCATCCCGAGTTCGTCATCAGAATCCACCCCACTCTGGGCACTGAGGTCACCCCGACGCACGCGTTTGGCGGTATCTGCCAAACGACGTATAGGCGCGGCAATCTGAGAGACAAACAGCAGAGCCAGCAATACCGCCATCAATAGCACCACCACGGTAATGGTCATGATTCGTTCGGTCAGCACATCAGAACTGCGCCGCAGCTCATCTTCGTAAACCGAGGAACCGATATACCAGTCGAACCCTTTCAGATGCCGTACCAATGAGGTTTTTTGATAGATGTAGTTACCCGGGTCCGAGGGCTTATCCCAAGGATAGTCCCACTCCTTACCGGTATCGGCAACCGCTATCAGCTCGCGTGCAATTGAGACTCCGGTAGCGGGATTGAGCTGATCGCTAAAATTGATCCCATCGAGGTTGTCGTTAGGGTGGATCAACATATTGGCGTCAGCATCGAAGATATACATATAGCCCGTCTTGGCGATTTTGATCTCCTGCAACGCAACGCGCAGCTCCGCCATCGCCAGTTTAAGCCGTTTTTGAACCTCCAGTTCGATATCGTCCAGATATAAACCCGAGCCCAGGACAAACTGCCACCGGGTAAAGTTTTTAACGTAGGAGATCTTGTCGATGGCGTCAGGCTGATCGAGGCGTGGCCACTGGTACTGAAAAAAACCATCGCCTTCGGCACGCACCTGGGAAACAATTTTAGGAATGATCGCTTCGCCACTATCGTTTATCAGTGTCTCCGCATTGACGCCGTGAAAGCGCTTGTCAGGATGGGACAACACCATCGAATCGTAACCGGATACCCAGATATACTCATTATTACCGTAAGTAAACTGACGCAGCCCCTCGAAAACCTGCTGCCGTGCAGCCGCTTCACTCAATTCACCGCGCGTTACCTGCGCAAACACATTCTCAACATAGGCGCTTGCCAGTGCCACCGCACTCTGCAGTTGCTGTTTGCGCCCTTCAAGCGCCTGCAGGCGATAACCCTCAAGACTGAAATGGATCTTTTCAGCCAACTGATAAACATTATTAAGGACGGTACGACTGGCGTTGCGTTCGATGCCATACACGGTACTGGTGATCAGCGGCACCGAATAAAAATAGATCGCCAAGGCAAATACAACAATGATAGAGACCATCGCCAACAAAAAACGCTGCAGTAACTTAGAACCTAATAGCATGATTTTATTCTTCTTATAATTCAGGTTGCGCACTAAGACCACTGCGATCAATGCACGCTAGCAGTCTGTCGGACTTGACCGGTCGTAGCGAGGGGAAGACCGATTTGAGACAGTTTTTGAACTCTTTTGAGGCTAATGGTGGTTCTATTAAACGAAAAATAGAGCGAAAAATGGCCAAAGTCGGCTTTCCCGCAGTAGATCAGCGTTAAGTCCGACAGGCTGCTAGACAGTCTGTCGGACTTAACCATTCTACGATAAACCGCCAAGGCTAGAACCCCTGCTCTGACAAAATCTAACCGCTGTTACATTTGGTTAGATTTCAGACCTATTTCGGAAACACTCATAGCGTCTAATGGTTACAAGGAGTTAATGCTGCCTGTTAACTCTGGCCACTAAAACAAAAACAACACCCGAAACGGAACCTCCGACTACGGGTAAGCAAGGTCAGGAACGCTATCCATGAGCCGAGATATCATCCTAGAAACGCGTAATCTCGTTAAAGAATTCAAAGGTTTTACAGCAGTTGACGACGTCAACTTACAGATCGAACGCGGCTCCATTCATGCGTTGATCGGCCCCAATGGCGCGGGTAAAACCACCGTATTCAACCTGCTGACCAAGTTTCTCACCCCGACTCGGGGACAGATTCTATTCAATGGCACCGACATCACCAATAAGAGCTCCGATGCAATCGCCCGCATGGGGGTTATCCGCTCATTTCAGATCTCCGCCGTCTTCCCCCATCTGAGTGTAATCGAAAATGTGCGCGTTGCGCTGCAGCGCAAGCGCAGCGACAGCCTCTATTTCTGGCGCTCTGAAAAATGCCTGGATAGTCTCAACGACCGCGCCATGGAACTCTTGGATTCAGTTGGCCTGGCTCCCTTTGCCAACGCCCAGGCAGTTGACCTGCCCTACGGGCGTAAACGTTCGCTGGAGATAGCCACCACCCTGGCACTTGATCCGGAGCTTCTACTACTGGATGAACCAACCCAGGGCATGGGGCACGAGGATGTCAGCGTGGTCGCCGAATTGATCAAGAAGGTAAGCAAGGATCGCACTATCTTGATGGTTGAACACAATCTCAACGTGGTCGCCGACCTCTCCGATACCATCACGGTACTACAGCGTGGTGCCGTATTGACCGAAGGCGACTACGCCAAGGTTTCTGCCGATCCGCAGGTGCGCGAAGCCTATATGGGTGTTGCGTCCGATGATGAACCGGTCGCTAAAGCGTCCCGCACCCCATCTACCAGCAGCCAACCCGCGGAGACTAGCGCATGAAACCGGTACAGAAAATTCAGTCCAAGCGCGAGAAACTGCGAATCGACGATCTGCATGCCTATTACGGTGAGTCGCACATCCTCCATGGTATCGATATGGCCCTTAATCAGGGCGAACTGGTTACCCTGCTCGGACGTAACGGTTCCGGCCGCAGCACCACCCTGAAAGCGATCATGAACATGGTGGGCAAACGCAGCGGCTCTATTGTTATCAACGGCCACGAAACCATCAATATGCCCAGCCACAAAATCGCTCACCTGGGCATGGGCTATTGCCCTGAAGAACGCGGGATTTTCTCCAGCCTCAACGTAGAAGAGAACCTGATGCTACCGCCCGTGGTCCGATCTGACGGCATGTCGGTTGAAGAGATCTACGAAATGTTTCCGAACCTGGCGGAACGACGCAAAAGCCAGGGCACCCGCCTATCCGGAGGTGAACAGCAGATGCTGGCGATGGCCAGGATCTTGCGAACCGGCGCCAACATTCTACTACTCGACGAGATCACCGAAGGCCTGGCCCCGGTCATTGTCCAGAAGCTGGCCGAAGTGTTGCTACAACTCAAAGAGCGCGGCCTGACCATCATCCTGGTAGAGCAAAATTTCCGTTTCGCCGCGCCGATTGCCGATCGTCACTACTTGATGGAGCACGGCCATATCGTCGAGCAGATCCACGCCAACGAGTTGGTCGCCAAAACTGAATTATTAAATACCTACCTGGGGGTCTAGTCATTCGTGACTGCTCTCTAAGTACCAAGCAACAATAAGCACCTGTCTCTTATACACATCT